>CAZIEH010000130.1:0-3606 GCA_964538695.1 uncultured Eubacterium sp.
GGCGAAAGACTGCCCATTTGCTTTAAAATTGCGGTAAGGTCACCTTTTTTGCCAAGGTATTTTACCCTTAATGCTTCAAGGTCTTTCTCGGCACTGATTTCGCCCAATGCCTTTATTGCGCTTTGCTTAATCTGCTCAAGTTTTTCTTTCACACTATAACCTCCTGAAAATAAAAAAAGCCCCGTCCATAAACAGGACGAAAGCATAAGTTTCGCGGTACCACCCGTCTTTTTGCTGTCAAAAGCAAACACTCTTGCGACATTGTAACGGTGCCTGCCGTCAACGCTTACTGAAATTTCGGCGTTGCCACTCCGAAGGGAAATTCGAAACACAACAATTGATTAAGCAACGCTTACAGCCGACGGCGTCGCCTCTCTGTTAATATTGTCGGTTCTACTTGGTGCAAAACGAAAAAACGCGCACCGAACTTCATCACTGTGTTTAACATTTATAAATATATCACTGTTTTTTGCAAAAATCAAGTGTTTTATTTGATTTTTGTCATTTAATAATGTATAATCGTAATATAATACTTAAATAGGATGTGATTTTGTGGATATTTTTCACGAGCAATTGGTAACAATAAAGAACACTTTGTCTGTAACGGTCAGCAAAATTTTGGTTTGGGTTGCCGCGGTAATGGTTTGTGCCGCATGCCTGTTTTTTGCGTTCTCGCTTACGCCGCTTATTGTTTTCTTGGGGGCACTTGCGGTGTACGCTGCTTTTAAGGTAAGCGGTATGCTTAACATTGAATTCGAGTATATTGTTACAAATGGCTGTATGGATATCGACAAAATTCTTAATAAAAGCGACAGAAAGCGCGTTGTAAGCTTTGAGTGTCGAAATATCGAAAGCATTAAAAAATATGACGGTAAAAAGCCCGAAAATGCAAAGGTTTACACCTGCACAGATGATGACTCTGCTTTTATTTTTTGCGTTAATCCCGAAAACGGCGAAAAATGCTATGTCGTTATTTCGCCCGATGAAAAGCTTTTGTCGGCTATGAAGCCCTTTATTCCGCGTGCGGTTTTGCGTGAATACGGTGAGGAAATATGAATATACTTTTTAAAGACGATATAAGGCGTGTAGAAAGCTCTGCCGCAGACGGTGGCTTTTCGTACGAAAGAATGATGGAAAACGCAGGTTCTGCCGCCGCAGGTGTTATTTGCGAAAAATACGCGGTAGAGGGTAAAACCGTGGCTGTTCTTGCAGGTGGCGGAAACAACGGCGGCGACGGCTTTGTCGTTGCGCGTAAGCTGTACGATGCAGGTGCCAAGGTTTCGGTAATACTTATGTGCGGTCTGCCGAAAACCGAAACTGCGCATAATACACTTGTAAAGCTTTCGGAATATCCGATAGCCATTTTAAATTCGTACGACGACAATGCCGAAGAAATTATAAAGGACTCGAATTTTATTGTAGATGCTGTTTTCGGTATAGGCTTCAGCGGAAAGATTGATGAGTCTGTTGCACGGTTTTTTAAAATCGCAAATTCTGCCGGTGCAACAAGAATTGCGCTTGATTTACCGTCGGGCTGTGAATGTGACAGCGGTGCAACGGATGAAAATGCATTTTGCGCCGAAATGACGGTAACCTTTATTGCGGTAAAGCCCTGTCACACCCTTTATCCCTCGTCGGAAATGTGCGGAAAGACGGTGCTTGTCGGTATTGGCATACCGCGCCGCATTATTACCGAATGTGACAGCGGTGTCGAAATAATAACACCCGAGCTTGTGTCGGGCGCACTGCCCAAATTGCCGAAAAATGCCCATAAGGGCAGCTGCGGTAGGGTTGCACAGCTCTGTGGCAGCTACGGTATGGCTGGGGCGGCTGTTTTAAGTGCAACTGCCGCACAAAAAAGCGGCTGTGGCTTGGTTAATTGTATTTTGCCGTCATCAATTTATGAAATAGTTGCCGCAAATGTTATAGAGGCGGTTTATACTGTTGTACCCGAAAACGATGTTAAAAACAATGTTGCCGCCGCGGTGGCAATTGCCGAAAGCGGTCTAAAAAATGCCGATTCGGTGCTTATCGGGTGCGGCCTTGGCGTAAACGAATATTCTGCCGCGCTTGTAAAAACGCTTTTGCCGCGGCTTGTCGGCACTGCGGTTATAGATGCCGACGGCATAAATATCCTTGCCGAGAATATAAATATACTGTCTGAATGTAAAGCAGATGTTGTTATAACACCGCACCCTGCCGAAATGGCAAGGCTTATAGGCTGTGATACCGCGGCTGTGCAAAAAAACAGGTACGCAGTCGCGCGTGCTGTTGCGCAAAGGACAGGTGCGGTTGTGGTTTTAAAGGGTGCAAACACCGTTGTTGCTTCGCCTAAGGGTAAGCTGTTCGTTTGTATGAACGGTAACGCAGGTATGGCAACAGCAGGCAGTGGTGATGTTTTGGCAGGTATTATCAGCGCACTTGCGGCAAGCGGAATGAAAAGCGAATATGCCGCCTTGTGCGGTGTTTACATTCACGCCGTTGCAGGTGACTTTGCGGCGCAGGAGCTTTCTATGCGCAGTGTAACGGCGCGCGATATTGCCGACAATATTTATAAGGCATTTAAAGAATTATAATTTTTTGGGGGTGGCTTGGTGAAACGGCTGTTCGCATTGTTTTTTACGGCACTTTTTCTTGTGTTTTGCGGATGTGAGAGGGCAGACTCCGTTTCGCTGAAAGCTCAACCCTTTGCGGCGTCTGTTACGGTATCTGTAAAAGACGGTTTTCAGCAAAGATATCTAATGAAATACGGTGCTAACACCGCTTTTTACGGCGTTGAGGACGATGCGGTTGACTTTTGTATACAGGGCGATAAATGCACGGCGCAGTGTAACGGTGCATCGGTTTCGGTGGCTTTGCCGAATACTGCACCCGTAAAGGTTATTCATTCGGTTCTTTCGCAGTCTGTTGATAAAACCGTTATGCCCGACAGTGCGGGCGAGTATATTCTTTACGACAGCCGCGAGTACGGCGAATACAGCATAAAATTTTCAAAAGACGGTTATCCGCTTTTAATAAAGGTTAAAAATCTCGGCTTAACCGCGGTTTTTTCGGAGGTATAGGTGTGAAAATTGCAGACGGTGGATACAGTGACCGTTTAAAGCGTTTAAGAAAAAAAGCTATGTCTTTGCCGCTTAAACCCGGCGTGTATATAATGCACAACAAAAGCGGCGATATTATATATATCGGCAAGGCGAAAATACTTAAAAACAGGGTAAGTCAGTATTTCGGCAGTGACACCAATCATACCGAAAAGGTAAAGCAGATGGTCAGCAATGTTGCCGATTTCGAGTATATCGTTTGTGACAGCGAGTTTGAGGCACTTATACTTGAATGCTCGCTTATAAAACAGCATATGCCAAAGTATAACATATTGCTGAAGGACGACAAGGGCTATCACTATATTAAAATTACAAAGGGTGCGTATCCTACGGTAAAAACCGCGTTACAGCTTGAAAATGACGGCGCTGATTATATCGGCCCGTACAGCTCGGGTTGGGTTGTTAAGCAAACGGTGGACGAGGTACAAAAGCTTTTCAAGCTGCCGCAATGCAACAAAACCGTTTTCGGTAACAATAAAAGACCCTGTCTTAACTACTATATAGG
>CAZIEH010000131.1:0-3586 GCA_964538695.1 uncultured Eubacterium sp.
GCTTGAATGGGGTTCAAGAGGCCTCGAGTTCGAATCTCGACACTCGGACCAAAAATACCGTGGTTTTGAAAGAAACCACGGTATTTTTTCTAACTTTTACCCCGTATTTCTTTGCGGCTAAATGGGACTATCTACCACTTTTCTACCACCTCATGCACTGAACTTGTCGGAAAGTGAAGCGGCGATATTGCTTTTTCGCTCTACATCCAGATGAGAATAGATATTTGCGGTCATCTTAATGTCAGCGTGACCAAGCCATTCTTGCACATCTTTCAGTGACCACCCCATAGAAATCAACATACTGGCGCAACTGTGTCGCAGTTCGTGAAAACGAATGTGGGGCAAGTTGTGCTTTTTTAGTAGTTCATTGAAGCGGTGACTGAGATAATCCGGAGAATAGGGGTGACCATCAGGCCATTTGAAAACATATTGGTTTTCTTGGTATTCTCCACCGAATGCAAGGCGGTTTTGTTCTTCCTGACACTTGGCGGCTTTGAAGATTTCCAAAGCTTCCGTTGTAAGAGGGAAAGTGCGGTGGCTACTGGCGTTCTTGGTTTTGTCCTTGGCTACTACCTGCGTGACTTTGGAAACAGTGTGGCGAATGGTCATAATCTTTCGGTCAAAGTCGATGCTGTCCCACTGTAAGCCGAGCAATTCACTTCTGCGTAAGCCGTAGAGGGCGGTTATTTTCACCATGGGCAAAATAGGTTCATCCCGAAGGGCAGTAAACAAATCCTTTAGCTGTTTATCTGTGTAAAATGTGCTTTCATATCGGGTGACATGAGGAAGTACCACAAACTGACAAGGGTTAGAGGGTATCAACTTATTTTGAACTGCCAAATTCAAAGTCTGGTTAATGATGTTTTTGTGCAGCTTCAAAGAGCGAGGGGAAAGCCCACCAGTTCCGTTTAATTTGCCGTTTGCGTGTTTTTGGTCAATATAAAGCTGTATTGCTTTATAGTCCAAATCTACGAGTGCAACTTTCGCTTCATCAAAATAGGGGAGAATGTGGGTGTCCGCTAGGATTTGATCCCCTTGCATTGTGACACTGTCCACGGTGCGTTTGATTTGCTCAAGCCATATGCGGACATAGTCAGAAAATAGAATGTCGCTATGAACAATGCCTTCCATGCGCTCATACTCAGCCAATTTTTCACGAAGAAACTGCTCCGCTTTTCGTTTGTTGCCTTTTTCGGGAAGATTGGTGGCAATCCACTTCTTCTTGCGTTTGCCGTTTTCGTAGACATTAAGAACGGCATAGTATTTGCCGTTTTTCAAAGTAATGCTGCCTGTCATAATAACTCCTTTCTTGGACAGTAGATTGCAGCTTACTGTTACAACTCGATGTTATTGCGAGCGGTCTTGACGAACTCCTCAAGGCTGAATTTCGGTACTTTGATTGTTCGACCGACTCGGATTGCGCCCAGCTTCTTTTCACTTACCAAGGCGTAAGCAGCCTTAAGACCAATCCCTAAAGCATGGGCAACTTGGGGAATGGTGAGAATATCGGGGTACTCTTTGAACAAATCAATGCACCCCCGTTGTTCCCAAAATAGCATTCGGGTCAAAAGTAGGGTCGTCAGGTAGCAAAACAAAATCATTTGTCATGTGCTGAATAGAACCAATACGGCGGCGAAAAGCCGCCCATGTTTCGGGGTTGTCCAACTGAACATTGGGGTACTGCTGCTCAAATGCAATGTTGGAAATGATAAAAACCTTGGTGTAGCAAGCAACTTTGTCAGCATATCGACAAGGAAGGGACAAGGGGTAGCCGTCCAAGTATTTTAACATATCATCCACTTTCAAACTGCTGCGGAACTCCTCAAAGATAATCACATCTTGGCCTTTGTAGCCGTCAAAGGGATGCTCATAATTGGTTACCTGGAACACATTACAATAGCCGTAAGTGTCCATAACACTGCGTGTCTTTCCAGCGCTGGTGTCGCCCCACAGATATGTAACATCCAGATTGCGCCACTCATTCTTGAACTTTTCTTGCAGAAGGGTTTGCCGAGTCTGCTCAATGTGCTGCAACTTGTTGTAAGCACCGGGTATCTCGGTCAAAATTTCCGCATTGGTCTTGCCGTCCACGATCATTTGAACAATTTGTTCCGCTTGGGTGTTGGCTCGGCTGCGATCTGGGGGAAGTTCACCCCATTCTTCAAAAGTGTCCGACAAATTGGTTTCGTGCTTGGCATCATCCAGCCATTTACCTTCTTTACGGACATAATCACGGTTTTCTTGATTACTGCCGTT
This sequence comes from uncultured Eubacterium sp., assembly GCA_964538695.1. Lineage (GTDB taxonomy): Bacteria > Bacillota > Clostridia > Oscillospirales > Acutalibacteraceae > UMGS1532. Next base: position 2,257 of record CAZIEH010000131.1, read on the forward strand.
GGCTTGCTCAATATGAACACCATAGAAACGCTTATGCAGGGTTTCAAACATGGTGCTGTTTTTGAAAACAAGATACACATGGGTGTGGGGCGTTCCTTGTTCTCCGACTTCGTCGCACATACACCAATAGAGAAGTGCGGAAAACTCGGACAGAATGGCCTTGATGCGTTCATGGGAAAAACCGTGGTCAAGGGGATTATTGATGGTCAATTGAAATTTGCGAGAACTGGGTTTTCTAGGCATAGAACTCCTTTCATAATCATAGCGCAAGTGTACGCAATACTTTCGTTTGCAAAGGGTAATACTAGCCCTTTGCAAACAGTCTTACAAAAGCACTTGCAAAAAGGAGCAACAAAGCCTATAATGTAAGTGCATGGTGTGCAGATGCAGACCTTGCCCAGACCGTTAGCACTATCGACTTGCCGGAAGAAGTGCTGACGGTCTACTTTTATTTGTCTGTTTTCTGCTGTTCGGTCACCTGTTTAATCAAGGCAAACCCTTCGTTTGAAATGGTCTGCAACTCGTCCATTGTGAACCGCTGCATCATTTCAAGCATTTTTTCCGAATTGTCCAGAGCATCCAGCTGGCGCACAATCAATTGAAGGCAGGCGGTAGCATCGGATGTGATACCATTCTTCTGCTTATACAGAGCCAGACGGTCATAGACTTGTTCCGGGACAGTGATGTTTACTCGTTTCTTTGTTGTCGGCATATCTCTCACCTCAAAACAGATTATATCACGGTGTTACACCGGGCGTCAAGTAGAAATTTCAATATTTATTGGTGAAACTGTCGGATTATTCGGACAGTTGGTGAAAACCGTTACCTTGCACCGGGGGCGTGGGCATACAAGGTGCGAACGGTGCCGGGGTGGTTAACCTGCATGGTAGCCCGCATCGCAGCTCTGGCGGTAGTCTGGGGCTGGCTGGATATTGTTGGTTCGGCTATCGCAAAATCGCCGTTGGCGATATTGCTGTCGCCTTGACAGCTCCGCTATGGTTGTCGATGGCTTGGCAAAAGCACGGTAGTCTGTGGTAGTCGGTAGCCAGTAACACAAGTCCCCCGAAGGCGGCCGTTTTGGCTCGCATCCGGGGGGATGTCTTTGTGTTGTTGTAACAGCAGCTGCATCTACCATCATCTACCATTTTTCTACCACTTATTCTTGTAAAGGTTTTTCAATTCTCCACTGTACGCCTAAAATCCTTATTTTTTAGGGACAGGATGCCACAAAATACCATCAAATGCTGCTCAATGCCACCACTTGCCATTCCTTCCATACAAATGGGGTTCAAGAGGCCTCGAGTTCGAATCTCGACACTCGGACCAAAAA
>CAZIEH010000132.1:0-3509 GCA_964538695.1 uncultured Eubacterium sp.
GTACGGCATAACCATCTGTGCGCGTTCCGAAATCACCAATTTGGGACGGGGTACACCGCGCTCGATAACAGTATTATACTCGTTTAAAAGCTTGGTTATGTCAAGTGCGACACCGTTGCCGATAACATTAACAACATTGTCGTTAAATACGCCCGACGGCAATGTATGCAACGCGAATTTACCGTATTTGTTCTTTATGGTATGACCTGCGTTTGCACCACCCTGAAATCTAACGACGATATCACAGTCGACGGCGAGCATATCGGTAATTTTACCCTTGCCCTCGTCGCCCCAGTTTGCGCCAACTACTGCTTTAACCAATGTAATCAATTCCTTTCTTATTGCCCGACGGCTGTCCGAACGGGCAGATGTGCCGAAATTACGACACTACCCAAGATATTATACTACACTTTGCGGCGTCTTTCAACAAAATTATGGCAAATATGTTGCAATTTTCGCAAATTTTCCGTATAATGGTAAAAACAGTGCTTATCGGGCACAGTCAATTGAAAAAGGAGGTGTTTTGTATGCTAAAGGTTTTTAAAGACAGTATAGCCGCAGGCGTTTTGATTTCAATTGGTGGCAGTGTGTTTTTAGCCTGTGACAGTCGCTATGTCGGCGCGGTGCTGTTCACTGTTGCATTGCTTTGCATTTGCTTTAAAGGGTATTACCTTTTCACAGGCAAGATAGGCTATCTGCCTGAGGCTTTCTGCAAAGACACCGCAAAATCGCTTTTAGTTGGACTTTTCGGCAATATTCTAACCACATTTGCGTTGGGACTTGTTATACGCTATGCCCTGCCCAACCTCGGCGATGCGGCAAATGCAATATGCCTTGCAAAGCTTGAGCAAACCATGCCGCAAACCTTTTTGCGCGGTGTGTTTTGCGGCATTTTAATGTACCTTGCGGTAAGCATTTACCGCGATAACAAATCTCCGCTTGGCATAATTTTCTGCGTTCCCGTGTTTATTTTAAGCGGCTTTGAACACTCTATTGCCGACGCATTTTATTTCGGCGCATCGGGAATTTTCGACCTGAAAATATTGCTTTTTACAGCTCTTGTAGTTTTGGGTAACGCTGTCGGCGGTGTATTACTGCCGCTTGTCACAGGCAGTTACAGGGCTAATAAACAGTGACTTTTTCACCGTTAAGCATATGCCGCAGTAATACCTGCAATTCGCGATACTCTGTGTAAAAATCATCATTTTCGCTTTCGACAAGGCTCGGCAATTTACTTACAGCAGTGCCGATATCGTTTAAAGCAGAATTTGAAACAAAATGGCAAAGGACTTTTTCACCGCCTACCCAACGGCACTCAAGCTCCTTTGCCGTTTTTTGCGCCTCGGCATAATTTTCGGCGGAATACTGCGCATTTACACTTTCAAGCTTTGAATAAATTTCATTTGAAAATACATTCAAATAGCAACGCTCCCACACACAAACACCGACCACAACGGCAAAAAGCACGGCGGCTGCCCATAATCTTTTCATACTACACCTCTTTTTTAATAACGACTGCGTTCCCCTTTTCGTCGACAGTCATAATAAATACATCGCAAAGGCTTGTACCCGATTTTTTCAGCTTAATTTCAATATCCTCTTTTGTTATTCCCACATCATCAAGTCCCCTTTTGACAATTTCGCCGTCGCTGACAACAAGTGACGGATAACCGCCGAAATCGTGAAAATTACCTTTAACATCATCAACGGTAGCCCCCTGCTTGTTCGGCTTTTGAAGAACACTTAATCCCCCATCGGTTTCAAGCACAGCGCAGTAAACATCGCGTATATCGAAAATACCCTGTTGCCGCAACAGCTCTACAAGGTCGGCAACAGTGACGCGCAGTTTTTTTAAAAGTCTTTGATTTATTACACCGCGGTTAATCACCACCGCCGATTTGCCGTTTGTAAGATTATTTAAAAAGCTTGATTTAAGTGTGATGACGGTTATGATAATTTCAAGCGCGGCAAGTGCAGAAATCGCCAAAACTGCGCTTAAAACAGGCTGTGACGAATCTTGTATCGGTATTGCCGCTATTTCGGAAATAAGCAATGTCACAACAAGCTCGGCAGGTTGCATTTCGCCTATTTGCCGCTTTCCCATAAGACGCATTGCAACCGTTACAAGCAGGTAAAGAATAACTATTCTGATAATAGTAGTAAACATTTTATCACCGTTTATATATTGTGCAAAAAAGCCCGAGGTATGCAAAAACCGCCGACTCAAAAGTCAGCGGTTTTTGCGAAGTCACTATTTTTTCAGTTGTTTGTTAAGGTCATTAAGAACGGTACAATCGGGCAAAATATCAAAAAGACCGTTACATTCAAAGCATTTTACAACGGCGATGTATGTGTCCCACCCCATAGGTGCCTTATGCCGTTCAATGTCGGAAACAGTCTGCCTGCTTTTACCGATTTTGCGCGAAAGCTCGGTTTGTGAAATATGCAATACCTTTCTGTACTGCGCCATATTTTTAACCAATTGGTCAATTAAAGCTTTACGCTCGTCGGGAATATTAAATTCCGGCACAACCATACCCCCTTACAATAATTTACGCACAATGGCGGCAAAAAGCCGCAAGAGCCGAACATTTGTGCGAATTTATACTCATATTATAATTTCTAATTTTTCTGTTGTCAATAGATAAATGAAAGTTTAGTTATTGTTACAATATTTTTAGTTCTATAAGTTTTATTTTGGGCGATTTTTAGGTTATTTTGCACAATTTTGCCGTAGTTGTATTCAGTCAATACTCTGCCTTTCATTAGTATTTATCTCAAAAGCGAAAATACACATACAAAAAAACGGCCGACAAAAGTCGACCGTTTAAATGTGATTTTTCAATCAAATTATTTCTCAGCGAAATATTTAATTGTACGAACCATCTGGCTGGTGTAGCTGTTCTCGTTATCGTACCAAGAAACAACCTGTACCTGATAAGTGTCGTCATCGATTTTAGCAACCATTGTCTGTGTTGCATCGAACAACGAACCGTAGGTGATGCCGATGATGTCGGAAGATACCAACGGCTCCTCGGTGTAACCGAACGAAGCAGAAGATGCAGCCTTCATAGCGGCGTTGATGCCTTCAACAGTGATGTCCTTGCCCTTAACAACAGCAACAAGAAGAGTTGTTGAACCGGTCGGAACGGGAACACGCTGTGCTGAACCGATAAGCTTACCGTTAAGCTCGGGGATAACAAGACCGATAGCCTTTGCGGCACCTGTCGAGTTAGGAACGATGTTGACAGCAGCAGCACGGGCACGACGAAGGTCACCCTTTCTGTGAGGACCGTCAAGAACCATCTGGTCACCTGTGAAAGCGTGAACAGTTGTCATAATACCGCTTTGGATAGGTGCATAGTCATTAAGAGCCTTTGCCATAGGTGCAAGACAGTTAGTGGTGCAAGATGCGGCAGAAATGATTTTGTCTTCAGCGGTGAGAGTATCCTCGTTTACGCTGTAAACGATTGTGGGAAGGTCGTTACCTGCAGGAGCAGAAATAACAA
>CAZIEH010000133.1:0-3450 GCA_964538695.1 uncultured Eubacterium sp.
CTTCAAAGAAGTAAAAGCGGCACAAGAGGTCAACAAAAAGGTCTGCGGCAATTGCTACAACTACGAATATGACGGTTATGTCTTTGTAGACGAGCTGGGGAATTTAATGCGACCGGATTATCTGACAAGCTATTTCCCACAGTATACCCAAAAGCACGGCTGTAAAAGAATGCGTTTTCACGATTTAAGACACAGTTGCGCAAGCCTGCTTCTTGCTAACGGAGTACCGCTGAAACAAATTCAGGAGTGGCTGGGACACAGCGATTTTTCCACCACCGCTAACATTTATGCCCACCTTGACTACACTTCAAAACTGTCATCGGCGAAGGCGATGGTCAGCGGAATGGCACTTCCCGAATCGGTGAATTTCGGCAGTAAATGGAGCGAAGTTTCAGACGATGGCGGAAAGAACTGATTTTTACGGTTCGAATACGCCAAAATGCCGAAAAACGCCTTGTTCTTTCCAAAAAACAGGCTGTTCTTTCCATAGTTTTGTGCCGATTTTGAGCAAACGAGCAAAAAAGAAAAGTCCAGCAAACCCGCTTGTTTACTGGACTTTTTGGCGGAGAGTTAGGGATTCGAACCCTAGGTTCCTTTTGGGAACACAGCATTTCGAGTGCTGCACCTTCGACCACTCGGACAACTCTCCTTGTATGTGATTCCGCATTTCTTCCAAAAACTTTTGGAAAGAACTGACGGAAAGAACAACAAAATATTCAATTTTCGAACTGGAAAAAAACCAGTGTTTACGGGGATTTCAAGTGGAGAAAACAGCCAGCTCTTCAAAAAATTTCGAGTCAGCCCCATCATGACCACTTCGATACGTCTCCGTATATGTTAAGCTCAAAACGAGCATAACCGTTATAAAACTGAGCAGCGAAATTTGTCGCTACTTATAGTATTATAAGCCAAGTGTTACGAAATGTCAAGCATAAATTGTATTTGCGGTTAGATTTATAATCAGGGCTTTAAACGCCTTGATTTCACTGCAAGTCTCACAAGCGTTTTTTTAAAAAGTGAAGCGATTAAGATAATAAAGCCACATTAAGCAAAGACCAAAGGTCGCCATTTTAAGTGGCGGTCTTTTTGTTATCATCATTACGCAACAGCGAACGGGTGGTATATATTTTCAAAATTAGCGATATATAAATGCTGATAAACAAAACAGAACAAAAACAGGGCAGAAATGAAAAAATCTTACACTAAAAGTGCTTGAAAACCCACAAAATACGCGGTTTTAGAACGATATGAAAAAATATTTAACATTCTTAGTGAAAAATCCTTGCATTTTGTGTATAGATATGCTATAATGTAGAAAACAAATAACAAGGAGGACAAAATTATGCAAAACAAATTAAAGGTACTTATTGCGGATGATGTGACCGAATTCGGTAAAAGCTGTGCCAAAATACTTGGTAGCTACGGTATGGATGTAGCCATTTGCCGAAAAGACGGCAGGGTACTGCTTGAAGAGGTTGAGCGACAAACTCCGAATGTTGTAATAGGCGATGTGTTTATGCCGAATATGGATATGCTGAGTGTTTTACAAAGTATAAAGGCACTTAGGCTTGAAATGCCGCCGATGGTGTTGGTCATTTCGGGATTTGACAATCCGCAGCTTGAAACACAGCTTTTGCAAAACGGCGCAAGCTATTATTTTATAAAGCCGTTTGATGTAAATATTCTTGCCGAGCGTGTGCTGTTGCTTTCCGGTCAGGATAAAAACGCCGTTCCCGCGACGGACGGAACGCCGAGTGACCGCGAGCTTGAGTTTATGATAACCGAAATTTTACACCAAATCGGTGTGCCTGCGCATATAAAGGGGTATCACTATCTGCGTGACTCGATAATGCTTGCGGTTAAAGATACGGAATACATAAATGCAGTTACAAAGCTTTTGTATCCCACGGTTGCAAAGCAGTACAAAACCACATCGTCACGCGTTGAGCGCGCAATTCGCCACGCTATTGAGGTTGCTTGGGACCGCGGAAATGTAGATGTTTTGGACTCGTATTTCGGGTACACTATAAACAACGGCAGGGGAAAGCCGACAAACAGCGAATTTATTGCGATGATTTCGGATAAATTGCGTTTAAGATTGAAAGTTTGCTGAAAAATAAAAAGCAGTGTGAAACCGGAATTTCACACTGTTTTTTGTTAATTTGCAATAGCGTGGTGTACAGGCGTTGTATCTTCTGTAATTGCAGAGAAAACATAGCCGTTGTTATAACCGTAATCGATTATTTTTTGCAAAGAATCTGCGGTTGTGGTTTTGGCAGATGCGTCATGCATAAGAACCACATTTGTGCGCTTTTTGCAAAGCCCCGAAACGGTGGCGTGATAAATTTGTGACGCCGACGCTGTTACCGCTGTTGCATCTTCACTGCTGACATTCCAGTCGTAATACTCAATGCCCTGCTTGTGCATATATTTTGCAAGCTTTGTCATAACACCGCGCGAATAACTGCGGCTGACCATATTACTGCTACCACCGGGGAAGCGCATAACCTTTACATCATAATTAAAATCTTTTTTAATTTTTTTTGCAAGCTTGTTGTAATACTTTACAAACGCCGATTTCGACTTGTATATCTTTGCGTAATCGTGCGAATAGCAATGTACACCAAGGGTATGCCCCTCGTTTATAATGCGTTTTACAAGCTTTTTGTTTTCCTTTGAATAATTAACTATAAAGAAGGTTGCCTTAACATTGTTCTTTTTAAGTGTATCAAGCACGCGAGGGGTGACATTTGCACTTGGACCGTCATCGAAGGTAAGGCATATTATATTTTTTGAAGAAGTCTTGTATGTCGGCGATACGACAGTTACGCGCTTTGCCTTTGTATACGCGCTGTAATATTTTTTGCCCTTGACGGTTTTATAGCCGCGAACACGAATATAGTATTTACCGCCTTTTATGCCGCGTGTCGAAAGCTTTGCCTTATTCTTTACAGTAAGGGTTTTTGCGCCCTTAAAGCTTGATTTTTTGGCGTACTGTATCTCGTAGCCGTCGGTGGACTTTGCCTTCTTCCACGAAACGGTTAGCTGCATAACCTTACTGCTTGAAGCCTTTACCGATGTCGGCTTTGGCGGAACAATCGAAAAGCTTTTTTTCACTGTCGCACAGTAGCCGCCCTTGCCCATTACCGAAACGGTTGCTGTTCCGACTGCTTTGTTACTGCTGTATTTTACGGTATAATCGCTGTTTTGCCTTAAAGGCGAGCCGTCGATATTAACCGTCACATTCGGGGTTTTGGCTTTACCGTCGTAAACATAGCTTTTTTTGGAAAGTGAAATGCTTTTTGCGGTAATTGCGGTCGGCTCGTTCACCGAATCCTCGGCAAATGACGGCGCGGCGCAAAAGGCGGCGGTTAAAATGCACAACAGTAATGCTAAAGCTTTTTTAAACATATCTACCCATCCGTTAAAAAATTATTGTTCCGATACGGC
>CAZIEH010000134.1:0-3375 GCA_964538695.1 uncultured Eubacterium sp.
CTGATAATGCAACTGAAAAATCCAAATCAGCCTACCCCCAACAATTCTTTCGCTTCGTTTTGTTTCTCATCATACGCGGTTTCATCGACCTTACCCTCTTGCAACAGCCAATCGCCGAAATCGATATCGCTTGCTGTTCCGTCGCGAGTTATGCCGCTTTTTTTCAGCACCTTTTCGACTGTAACAAGTATTATTTTAATATCGCCGAAAAGGGTTATACCGTTGTCGATATATTCAAGGTCGTAGCGGAATTTGTCCTCCCACGAAATGCTGTTGCGACCGTTGATTTGCGCAAGCCCCGTAAGTCCCGGTCGCACCATATGGCGGCGGCGCTGTTCGGGGGTCATAAATGTCATATCGCGGACAAGCTGCGGGCGGGGTCCAACCACAGCCAAGTCGCCGACCAAAATGTTTATAAGGCTGGGCAATTCATCAAGCGAGGTTGAACGCAAAAATGTACCGTAACGGTTAAGGCGTTGCTCGTCGGGCAACAAATTGCCGTTTTCGTCTTTTTGGTTGGACATAGTACGGAATTTTACAAGCTTGAAAATGCGCTCTCTGCCTGTTCTTTTGTCGACTTTTCCCGGGCGGGGTTGCGTAAAAAACGGATTACCGCGCATTGCTATCGCGCCGACTGCTATCAGCACAAGCAATATCGGCGAAAGCACAATAATCGCCAAAAGCGCCAAAGCGAAATCTATCGCCCTTTTTAAAAAACTTGCGTACATATGTATTCCTCACAACTCTTGTTTAAATCTTGAACCGACCGCTAAAACAAACTGCGCACAATTTCAATTATTCTGTCCTGCTCGTCTGCGGTCATTTTTATATCACTCGGCAAGCAGAGTCCGCGTGCGAAAATATCGGCACCGACATCCTCGGTTTCGCCGCCTATATATGCATCGGTATTTGCCCTACCCGAGCCGCGGCGTGTTACAAATTCGTTTGCCGCATACATAGGTTGCATATGCATAGGCTTCCAAACAGGTCTGCCCTCGGCATTATAATACGCCAGCGTTTCCAATATTTCGGTAGGGCAGGTTTTACCCTCTTCTTTTACATACAAAGCCTCATTGTCACTGCGTACCTGACGGCACATATAATTTTTGTCGATAATCATCGCCGACAGCCAATAGTTAGGCTTGCTGTCCGCTACTATCGGATTCATTGTTACGGGCAGGTCGGCAAAGCCGTCGCGATAACGCTCGTATATCGCCTTTTTGCGCTCGATATGCTCGTCAAGATACGGGTACTGACCGCGAATTACACCTGCTATAACATTGCTCATTCTGTAATTATAGCCAACCTCCTCGTGCTGATACCACGGTGCGTTTTCGCGCGACTGTGTTGACCATTTATGTGCCTTGTTGGCAACGGCGATATCGTCGGTAAGCAGGCAACCGCCCGAAGAGCCTGTAATAATCTTGTTGCCGTTGTAGCTTATTGCCGAATAATCGCCGAATGAGCCGCAGGGCTTGCCGCAAAGTGTTGCACCCAAAGACTCGGCGGCATCCTCAATAAGTAACGCACCGTGCTTTTCGCAAATTTCTTTTATTAAATCCACACGACCTGGAAAGCCATACAGTTCTGCACACATAACAAGCTTAACCTCAGGGTACATTTCGAAAGCCTTTTCCAGAGCAATCGGGTCCATATCCCACGAGTCGGGGTCGGTATCTATAAACACAGGCACGCCGCCCTCATAAACGACGGGGTTGACAGTGGCGTCGAAGGTCATATCTGAACAGAAAACCTTTCTACCCTCCAATGCGCCGTGACCGACAGCAGGCTTGCCGTACAGCTTTTCTCCTGCCGCCTTGACAGCAAGGTGAAGTGCCGCAGTGCAGTTGCAAAGCCCCACTGCGTGCTTTTTACCTGAGATTTCTGCGGCGGTTTTTTCAACCTCATTGATATTTTTGCCTATTGTAGACATCCAGTTGGTTTCATACGCCTCGGTAACATATTCCAATTCCTCGCCGTGCATTGTGGGTGAAGAAAGCCAGATATGTTCGCTGAATTTTTCCATTTCCTCAATCCTCTGCTTTATAATTTATATTATAGTGCGGTTTCCATTTCCGCAACATCTAAAAATACTTTTTAACAACCTCTGTATATGCCGCGATAACACGGTCGATATCATCATCGGTAAGACAGGTATGAAGCGGCAGTGTTATTTCATTTGCATAGTGCGCATATGCATTGGGATAATTTTTAATATCGAACCCCAAGCTTTTATACGCCGTATGCATAGGCAACGGTTTGTAGTGAACATTGCAAGCCACGCCGTGCGAAGACATTGCGGCGATAATTTCGTTCCGCTGCTTTTCATCGATATTCGGCACACGGGTTATATACAGGTGACCAGATGACTCGTACCCGTCGGCATAATGCGTAAGCGTTTGTATGCCTAGCTTTTTGAACGCCGCATCGTAACGCGATATAATTTCACGCCGTCTTTTAAGCATTTCGGGGTATCTTTCAAGCTGTTTCAGTCCCATTGCCGCCGCAACATCGGTCATATTGCACTTGTACCAGGTGCCGACTATGTCGTATTCCCAATCAGACGGCTTGCTTTTTTCAAGCGCGCTTTTCGACTGACCGTGTAGGCTGAAAAGCTGTAATCGGCGGTACAGGTCGTCGTTATCGACACCGTCAATATTTCGCCAAACAAGTGCGCCGCCCTCTGCTGTGGTTAGATTTTTTACCGCGTGAAAGCTGAAAGCCGAAAAGTCGGCAATAGAACCCACCGTTTTATCGCCCTTACTTGCCCCAAGGGCGTGTGCGGCATCTGCACAAACAATAATTCTACCGATTGCCCGTTGCAGGTCGCTGTTCGGACGAAACAGAGTCTTCTTGCGCTGTACTATGTCGAAAATTCTGTCGTAATCGCAAGGTATACCTGCAAGGTCGACAGGTATTATTACCTTGGTTTTTTCGTTAATCGCCGCCTCTAAGGCATCATAGTCCATCTCAAGACTGTCCTTTTGAATATCGACAAGTCGCAGTGTGGCACCCACATGGCAGACCACCGACGCGGTTGCGGTGTAGGTGTACGCTGTGGTTATAACCTCGTCACCCTCGCCGACACCCAAAAGGCGCAGTGCCATTTCGGCGCAAGCGGTCTGTGACGACATACAAACGCACCTGTCTGTACCCACAAAGGCGGCAATGTTTTTTTCAAGCTGCTTTGTGCGCGGACCCGTGGTTATCCACCCCGAGCGCAGTGCCGCAACAACCTCGTTTATCTCATCGTCCGTAATATCGGGCGGACTGAACGGTATTTTTTTAGTTGCATCCGTCATTGACTAAATTCATCCTTTCGCAATACGCAACAATATATATTTGAAGCTTGTTCATATATATATATATATATAT
>CAZIEH010000135.1:0-3375 GCA_964538695.1 uncultured Eubacterium sp.
GTTTTTTATCAATATAAAGCGGCACGCCAAGCTTTTCAAAGGCTATCTCGGCGGCAGTGGCATAATCGTCGGCATTACGCGCAACAATGGCAAAATCACGGTAGTGTGCGCCGTTTTCTCTGACGAGCTTTCGCACAGTTCTTGCAACATATTCACATTCTTTATACGAATTTGCTGCTTTGACAACTTTTACACCCTCACAATTTTCAAACACCCTGTCTTTATCGGCAATAAAGGCGGCAAAATTTCCAATGTCATTATTTTTGTAATAAGTATTGCTTAAAACAATCGGCTTTGCGACCTGTCTGCCCTGTCGCTCGCTAATACCTTTAAGCTTTGCAATTGTTTCGTTTATATTCGAAAAAATTCCAAACTCGCGACTACTGCCATCATTATCAAACGCGGCAAAAACGCTGTCCGCATCAATCAAAACCTGATTTATAAAAGCGTACTGCTGACCGCTGAAGCCTGTGTAGCCGTCAAAGAACACCGATTTCCCTTTAAAATATCCGTTATCGCGTGCAAGCCTTAAAGCAATGTCAAGGTCATCTAAGGGGTCTATATATACACCGTGCAGTTCGGCATCATAAGCGGCGATAATGAGACCTATATCGTGTAATTTCATTTTAAGCAGTTCATTATCCGTCGCCTCAGACAGTGAAAGCAAGCGTTCGGAGGTTAGCCCCTCGGTTTTCATCTCGATAACCGCATCCCAAACCGTGCCCAAAGCCGCGGCGGCATTTCCCGCATCCTTAAAAAGCTGTAATTCGGTATCAAGCTTTCTTAAAAGCTTTTGCAAAATTATCAGTCTTGTTGTGTCGGTTACTGCTTTTCCGCAAGAGCCACCGTATAATCTTTTCAGTTCTGCGGCGACGCTTGAAAAGCTTAAAACATTTACCCTTGCGGCGTTTACATCGCCAAGCTTTTCCAGTAAAGCTCTTTCCGTTTCATAAGAAAGCTGCTCGGGAACAAATAACACCGAGTCTTCACCCAATGTCGCCTTCTCCGCAAGCAGCTTGTATATAATTTCGGTTTTACCGCTTTTTGCGGCACCGAGTATGAATTGAAGCATTATTTTACACTTCCCGATTTTTATTGTCAAATAATAATATTTATCAGCATCAGCGCGGCGGTTGCAGGCAACCCGAAAAACGCACAAAATGACAGTCCGTAAATATTCAGCGGCAATATAAAGCCCAAAAATCCGCCTGCAATATGCACAGCAATATATGAGCCTATCCCGACCGCCGCAGAGGTAGTAACGGTTTTAAAAAGCTTGCCCGATTTTGCCGCAAAAAACAAATACAGGCAAAGTATAAAGAACAACGGAATAATAAGCGTAAATTTCATATTTTTACCCCTTTCGTTTGTACATTTATATGCACAAGCAAAAGGGCTTGATTACTTAAAAACGCCGATAACTGTCGCAAAAATTGCCTTGATATCGGCAATGTACGAAAAATCTCGTAAATACTTTAAATTATATTGCATTTTTTCCGGCAAAACCTTTTTGATGTACACATCGTCGGGGTTATCGGCACCGTTAAGAAGCTCTGCCTCGTCTTTAAACAAAACACTTGCAGGCGATGTTACACCGGCAGGCAGTAAAAGTGTTGCAAGCATTTCATCACTGTAAGCGTCAACATATTTTCGTACCTCGGGGCGTGTGCCGACCAAGGTCATATCCCCCGCTAATACATTAAAAATCTGCGGTAACTCGTCTAAACGGTATTTTCGCAAAAAAGCCCCTATTTTTGTAATACGAGGGTCGTGGTCAACGGTAACAAGTGTTCCGATTTTATCGGCATTTTTTACCATTGTGCGAAATTTCAGCATACTGAAATCTTTGCCGTATGCCGTAACACGCCTTTGGCGGTAAAACACCGGAAAACCGGAAGATACAGCAACCGCGATAGTAAGCACAAGAAAAATCGGTGAAAAAACCAAAATGAACAAAAGCGAAAAGATTATATCAGAAATTCGCTTAAATATGAGGGAAATATTACGCTTTTTAAGAATATCATAATATTTTTCAACCGCATCTGTCTGAAATTCCGACGGTAAATCGCACCATTTTTTTAAAAGCATAGACACTCCGTAACATATTATTTATTATATTACTAAGTATACATCATAGCGGTAACGGTGTCAAGAACGCTAACGAGCGTGCGTTTTTAAAAAACAAAAAAAATTGAAAGATTATATTTTTGATGTTATCATATTTTCAGTGGATTTTTAACGGAATGATAGTATGTGTACAATTTGTAAATGCGGCAAGCTGCACCAATCTTCCGTAGATGATGTTTTTGCACAAAGCGGTGCGATAAACGAAATACCCGAATTTATAATCAAATACAAGGCAACAAAAGCTTTTGTGTTGGTGGATACAAATACATATAATGCCTGCGGTAAAAAAGTATTTCAGCACCGCACACTTCCGACGAAATAGGAATTAATAGAGAAATTATGCCGATGACATTTAAAGCGACAAAAGATGTCAGAGATAAATATGTCCTTTCGCGCTTGTGTTGGGATTTGGGAATTCTGGATGAAGTCGCCGATTTGTTAAAATAACGGCGGTTTCACAGCTGAAAAATCAATTGATACGACAGTTTTGATAAATTGTTAGCATTTTTAACGAATTTTACTCCATTTTGCACGAAAAAGAGAGATAAATTTGAATATGCCAGTATGAAAACGAGTATTGCAACCTGAAGTTTACATTTAGAAACACCGAATTGGTTGTATGCTTTTGTCGTGTGTTTTATAATCTGCACAACAAAACATAAAAGGAGCAAATTGTTATGACACTTGGTGAAAAAGTCGCAAAGCAAAGAAAAGAATTAAACTATACACAAGAGCAGCTTGCCGATATCCTCGGCGTGTCCCGTCAGTCAATCAGCAAATGGGAGTCGGATATTGCCTATCCCGAAACAGATAAACTGATTGAACTCGGAAAACTTTTTAATTGTTCAATGGACTATCTTTTAAAAGAAGAAGTGACAGAAAAAAGCGGTGTTCAAACGCAAGGCTTTACCGAAAAGGTTGAAAAAATCAGCGCAAAAGTGTTGACAGACAGGAACAAGGGTAAAGCTAAAAAAATTCTTAAAATTGAGAGCGAAGAAGGGCGAAAGGAATATGAGAAGTGGAAGGCCGAACAAGCCACGTTAAAGGCACAGAGCACCGATAAAACGGCTTAAAACGCGCACAAGGGCAGAGTGCGAAAACTCTCTGCCCTTGTCGCTATGTTGTTTGCAATATAAAAACAATAAATCCGAACACATCACCTATCACGGTAATGAAGTTCGGATTTATCGCACTTGGCAGGGGCAGAAGGACTTGAACCCTCGGCACGCGGTTTTGGAGACCGCTGCT
>CAZIEH010000136.1:0-3340 GCA_964538695.1 uncultured Eubacterium sp.
CCTTCCAATAATAGAACCAATCAAGGTCGGTGTCGGGCTTGCAGAAGAATTCGCACTCCATCTGCTCGAACTCGCGTATTCTGAAAATGAAGTTACCGGGCGTAATCTCATTTCTGAATGCTTTACCTATCTGACAAACGCCGAAAGGCAGTTTTTTACGGGTTGTGCGCTGAATGTTGGCATAGTTTACAAAAATACCCTGTGCCGTTTCGGGGCGCAAATAAGCCTCGTTTTTAGAATCCTCGGTAACACCGATAAAGGTTTTGAACATAAGGTTGAAGCTGCGAATATCGGTAAAATCGGCACTGCCGCACTCGGGGCATTTTATACCGTTTTCTGCGATATACTGTTGCATTTGTTCAAAGCTCATACCCTCGGCACGGCCGCCTGCCTCCTCTATAAGGTGGTCGGCGCGGTGACGGGTGTGGCACGATTTACAGTCCATAAGCGGGTCGGAAAAACCGCCGACATGACCGCTGGTTACCCAGATTTGCGGATTCATAATGATGGCAGAGTCAAGACCGACATTGTGCGGTGATTCTTGCACAAATTTTTTCCACCAAGCGCGTTTTACATTGTTTTTGAATTCGACACCGAGAGGGCCGTAATCCCACGAATTTGAAAGACCGCCGTAAATCTCGCTACCTGCGTAAACAAAGCCGCGGTTTTTGCAAAGATTTACAATTGTTTCCATATCCTTTTTGTCGTTTGTCAGCATAAAAATA
This sequence comes from uncultured Eubacterium sp., assembly GCA_964538695.1. Lineage (GTDB taxonomy): Bacteria > Bacillota > Clostridia > Oscillospirales > Acutalibacteraceae > UMGS1532. The sequence continues at coordinate 726 of CAZIEH010000136.1, forward strand.
CTCTCCTTACTTGCACCGTGCAGGATTGGCGCAAACACGCCCCACGGTGTAAAGTAATATAATCATACACCATAAATGCCGCAAAGTCAAGGTTATAGCAAGGTATATGACGGCTAAATTGCACGGACAACAAATTTTTATTGCAAAAAACGGCTGTAAAAATTCGCGTTTTTACAGCCGTTTTTCATCAATTATTCAACTGTTACCGATTTTGCAAGGTTGCGTGGCTTGTCGATATCACAACCGCGAAGTGCGGCTATTTCATATGCAAGCAACTGCATTGCGGTTACTGCGGCAAAGATTTCGCCGTTTTCGGAAACCTCGGGCAAACGCAGAACGGCATTTGCAACATTTTCGGGCTGACGCGCGGCGTTGTGGCAAATGAACAGTACATTTGCACCGCGGCTTGAACATTCGCGAATATTACTTACGGTTTTGTCGTAAAGTCTGTCTGATGTCGCGACAGCTATAACGGGTGTACCCTCGGTAATAAGCGAAATTGTACCGTGCTTTAATTCACCTGCGGCGTATGCCTCGGAATGAATGTACGAAATTTCTTTAAGCTTTAACGAGCCCTCTATACCGAGCGAGTAATCGACACCTCTGCCGATATAGAAAAGATTTTCGCAGGAATGTATACCTGCCGCAACCTCTTTAATTTGGCTGTGCAGTTCAAAGGTCTTTTCAATAGCCTTGGGAACATCATTCAAAAGCTCAGAACAAAATTCCGCAATTGCATCGTCACCCATAGCACCGTTGATTTTTGCAAGCTGTGCCGCGATAAGCATAAATGCGGCAACCTGTACGGTATATCCCTTTGTTGTGGCAACGGCGATTTCGGGGCCTGCATATGTATAAATTGTGGCATCTGCCTCACGCGCAATGGTAGAGGCAACGACATTTATTATACCGAGTGTAAATGCGCCGTGCTGTTTGCCGTAGCGCAGTGCGGCAAGGCTGTCGGCTGTTTCGCCCGACTGTGACACGATTATCATAAGCGTTTTATCATCAATCAACGGGTCGTTGTATCTGAATTCCGATGCGATTTCGACCGTTACGGGGATACGCGCCATATGCTCGATATAATATTTACCGACAAGACCGGCGTGCATTGCCGAACCGCAGGCAATGACATATATACGGTTTACCTTTTCGAACAGCGATGCATCAATGCCGTCTGCGGTAAAGTCGGGCATACCGTTCTTAATTCTGGGGCTTACGGTTTTATAAACCGACTCGGGCTGTTCGTGGATTTCTTTCATCATAAAATGGTCATAGCCGCATTTTTCAGCCGCCGCAACCGTAAGGTCTGACTTTTGCCAAACGGGGTCGCTTATACTGCCGTCGCGTGCAACAAGCTGTACACCGTCTGCCGTTGCGTGGGCAATAACGCCCTCTGCCAACGGGTGATAAATATTTGTAAACTGCAAAAGCGCGGTTATATCCGATGCAATGTAGCAACCGTCATCACCGTTTGCAACGATAAGCGGACTGTCTTTTCTTATTGCGAAAAGCTCGCCCTCTAAATCCTTAAAAACAATGCCGAAGGCGTATGAGCCCTGCATTTTTGCGGTGGCTGTATAAATAGCCTCTATCGCGTCGCCGCAACGCTCGTACTCGCGTGTGATAAGTGCGGCGGCAACCTCTGTATCGGTTTCCGAAAGGAATGTAACACCCTCGTCGCAAAGCTGCTGCTTAAGCTCGCGATAATTTTCAATTATGCCGTTATGAACAAGCGCGAGCTGTGCTGTGCGGTGGGGATGCGCGTTTGCATCCGACGGACCGCCGTGAGTTGCCCAACGGGTGTGACCAACGCCGCAGTTAAGCGACGGAAAAGCCTCGTCTGCAAGCTTTTTGTCAAGGCTGTCTACCCTGCCCTTGCATTTCGACAGCATTATTTCGCCGTTAAGCTGACCAGCAACACCGACCGAGTCGTAGCCGCGATATTCCAATACTCTTAAACCGTTAATAATTTTCGGGACTGCATTTTCTTTACCTGTGTAACCAACTATTCCACACATATTTTTCACCTTTACCTTTCAAATTGTTTGCGAAATCGGCACGCCGAAAGCGTGCTTTGTTCGTTTATAAAAGCTAAGGTGTAGGTTTTTTGTTTTACGGTTGCCCGTATATTTGTACCGTACACTGACGACGGCAATTTTCTGCCGCCGAAAGGGTATCCGCCGAATATTCGATAATCCCTTTTCCTCGTTAACCGCACAGCTTGCCAAGTGCGGTCTGGCGCTATCATTTCCCTGATTTTCGGGGGTTTGTTTTTTGCTTTTGGCGGCAAGGCAAAAGCCCTGCCGCCGATAAAAGCTTTTTCTATGCCGCTTTATGCAAGCTTTTCGGCATATATCGTGTCAATAATTTCGTCAACACACTGTTCGCAAAGCTCCTCGGTCGCCGCCTCTGCCATAACGCGAATAAGCGGCTCTGTTCCGCTTTCGCGCAACAGAACTCTGCCGTCAGAGCCAAGACGCTTTTCAATTTCGGCAACCTTTGCCGTGACCGTCGCGTTTTCACGAACCGCCGCCTTGTCGGCAACGCGAACATTCTTTAAAACCTGCGGGAACATTTTTACGGGTGCGGCAAGCTGTGAAAGTGTTTTCTTC
>CAZIEH010000137.1:0-3313 GCA_964538695.1 uncultured Eubacterium sp.
GGGTAAAGCTCTTTGGGGCAAGCTGTACGGTCAGTGGCTTTGCGAGGCTGCTGTGTTTACTTACGATTTCGACCGCTTTAATGCTTCCGATATTTTACCGATGTTTGCAAAATACAATATCACCTCGTTCTGCGCACCGCCAACAATGCTTAGAATGATGGTTAAAGAGGATATTTCAAAGTACGATTTGTCGTCTATAAAGCATATGACAACAGCAGGCGAGGCGCTTAATTTAGAGGTTTACAAGCAGTTTGAAAAGGCAACAGGCTTGCGTATAATGGAGGGCTTCGGTCAGACCGAGTTGACCCTTACAATCGCAAACCTTGTCGGTACAGAGTGCAAGCCAGGCTCTATGGGCAAGCCCGTACCGCTTTACGATGTAGAATTGCTTGACGCAAACGGCGATCCCGTCGATGTCGGTCAACCGGGCGAAATAGTTGTCAAGACCTCCGAAAAAGTGCCGTGTGGATTGTTCCTCGGCTACTACGGTGACGAGCAAAAGACAAAAGAGGTTTGGCACGACGGCTATTACCATACGGGCGATATGGCGTGGCGTGATGAGGACGGTTTCCTGTGGTATGTGAGCCGTACCGACGATGTTATTAAGTCATCGGGATATCGCATAGGCCCGTTTGAAATAGAAAGCGTTATTATGGAATTGCCGTATGTTTTGGAATGTGGCGTTACCGCCGCACCCGACGAGGTTCGCGGACAGGTTGTCAAGGCAAGCATAGTGCTTGTTAAAGGTACACAGCCGAGTGATGAGCTGAAAAAAGAAATTCAAGAATATGTTAAGACTCACACCGCGCCTTATAAATATCCGCGTATAGTTGAGTTCCGTGATGAGCTTCCCAAGACAATAAGCGGCAAAATTCAGCGAAATAAGCTGTAAAATTCATAAAATACTGTTGACAAATCAGCAAAGATATGGTATATTATCATTCGTAAAAGCGTTGACGAAGAGTGTACAAGACTACTTCACTTCAGAGAGGCAACGGTCGGTGAAAGTTGCTGTGCGGTTACTTGTACTTGTAGCTTCCGAGCCGGAAGGAAGAACACCGCAAGGTCAGTAGAACCTTCTCGTGACTGCCGCGTAAGTGCATACGGGTTGCTTGACCCTGAGTGGCGATTTTATCGCAATTTGAGTGGTACCGCGGGTTTGATAATCAGGCTCGTCTCAAAGTATTATATCTTTGGGGCGCGCCTTTTTTGTTGCCCCGAAACGGAGGAAACGGTATGCAGAAGATTACAGGATTAGACCTAAAAATCAAGGAAATTTCAGGGCGTATATACGAGCTGCGCGAAATTGAGGGCTTAACTGTCGAGCAAATGGCGCAAAAAACCGCCGTCAGTGTAGAGGAGTACACCCGTTGCGAAAACGGCGAGTGTGACCTTAACTTTGCGTTTATTTATCGTTGCGCATTGGCTTTTGATGTCGATGTTACCGATATTATCGAGGGTCGCAGTCCTACACTTAAATCCTACACGGTTACACGCCGCGGCGAGGGACAGCGCATTGAAAAAGCGCACGGTATGACATATTACAACTTGGCACCCGATTTTCGTGACAGAATTGCCGAGCCGCTGTTTGTTTGCAGTCGCTTCAGCGAAGAGGCACAGCACAACGATATAGAGCTTACTACCCACGCAGGGCAGGAATGTGATATAGTTATCGATGGCGAGCTTATGGTGCAAGTCGGCGAGCATCGCGAAGTTTTAAAAGCAGGGGACAGCATTTATTACAACAGCTCTACCCCTCACGGTATGATTGCCGTCGGCGGCAAGGATTGCCATTTCTATGCAATGGTGCTTAACCCGACAGGTGAGCCAGTGCCCGAGCTTGAACAAAGCGATATTTTGAAAACCGCACCGCGTGACCGCGACCCCGAGTCGCGAGTTTATGCCGATTTTGTTACAAGGAAAGAGGACGAACACGGCACACCGGTTTCGATAGAATTTAAAAATATCGAAAACTTCAACTTTGCGTATGACATTGTCGATGCAATTGCAAAAAAATCGCCAGATAAGCTTGCAATGTTGCATATTTCGCAAGACTTTACCGAGCGCCGCTTTACATTCGACGATATGCGCAAAAATTCCAACAGGGCGGCAAACTACTTTAAATCTCTTGGAATAAAGCGTGGCGACAGGGTTATGCTTATTCTCGGCAGACGGTACGAATTTTGGTTTGCAATGCTCGGTCTGCACAAGCTTGGTGCAATTGCAATACCTGCAATGAATCAGCTTTTGGCGCACGACCTTGAATATCGCTTTAACGCCGCAGGTGTAAGTGCAATCATCTGCACCTCACAGGGCGATGTTGCGGCGCAGGTCGATTTGGCACAGCAAACCTGCCCACAGCTTGTACATAAAATTTTGGTCGGTGATAACCGCGACGGTTGGCACAACTTTGGCGAGGAGTGTTCGCTTTTCAGCACCCATTTCGACAGAACCGAGGACTCGGCAGGCGGCGACGACCTAATGCTTATGTTCTTCACCTCGGGTACGACGGGTTATCCGAAAATTGCGGCGCACAACTATAAATACGCGCTAGGTCACTTCCATACCGCGAAATATTGGCATAATGTTGACCCCGACGGACTTCATCTTACAATCTCCGACACGGGTTGGGCAAAAGCTATGTGGGGCAAATTCTACGGTCAGTGGATGTGCGAGGCGGCAACCTTCGTTTACGATTTCGAACGCTTTAATGCCGCTGATATTTTACCGATGTTTAAAAAGTACAATATTACCACCTTCTGCGCACCGCCCACGATGCTAAGAATGATGGTCAAAGAGGATATTTCCAAGTACGACCTTTCCTCGGTAAAGCATATGACTACCGCAGGCGAGGCTCTTAACCCCGAAATTTACAGACAATTTGAAAAGGCAACGGGCTTGCAGATTTTAGAGGGCTTTGGTCAGTCCGAAAGCACTATGATGATTGGCAACCTTACAGGCGCACCGCACAAGCTTGGCTCTATGGGTAAGCCTGCACCTATTTACGATATTGATTTGCTTGATGCCGACGGCAACACCGTCACAACAGGTGAACCGGGCGAAATTGTCGTTAATACCGCAAACGGTGTGCCTTGCGGCTTGTTTACGGGCTATTACGGCGATAAAGAGAAAACCGACGAGGTTTGGCACGACGGTTATTATCATACGGGCGATATGGCTTGGCGCGACGAAGACGGCTTTTACTGGTATATTGGCAGAGCCGACGATGTTATTAAGTCATCGGGCTATCGCATAGGTCCGTTTGAAATAGAAAGCGTTATTATGGAATTGCCGTATGTTTTGGAATGTGGCG
>CAZIEH010000138.1:0-3199 GCA_964538695.1 uncultured Eubacterium sp.
CAACAAGGCTTGTTCAGATGGCAAAATCAGTAGTTAAAAAGTAGGTGAAAATATGCAAACGATTGAAGAAATTTCAAAACTTTTAATCAATGTCATACGAGCCGGACTCGGTTTCAGAGTTATATACTGCTGTATTATGCTTATGACTGCTGATGAAGAACAAGGCACATATAAACGCAGAATAAAAAACTCACTTATTGCCGTTGTAATAAACGAGCTTGTATGGGTTATTAAGGATTTAGTTATATCATACTTTTAACCTTGTTCCAATTTGGAACAAGGTTAAGGAAAGGAGCTATCAATGCAAAAGTTATATATCCCCGAAGGTGTAAAAACCAAGTCAGAAATATTCAATGGCTTTGGATTCACACAGTTTATGCAAACAGGCATTGTCACAGCCATTGCCGGAGTGATTTCATATGTGGCATATACATTCCATCACAGTTTACCTTTTTTAATAACATCAATTCTTATTGTATGTGCTATGGTGGTAACTGTACTCACCAAAGATGCCACAAATCAAAGCGTTGTTGACTATGCGAAAAATATGATTGCATTTTCAAAGACGCAGAAAAAATACAGCTATCGGGCAAGAGAGGAGCTTTTCAAATGAGTTTGTTTAAGAATAAGAAAAAAGAAGAAATCAGCCCGAAGGTACAAACGGCGAATGATTTTGTTAATGTTATGGATATAAAAAACAGAGTTTTATATTCCAAGGATATGTATGTGTTCGGCTTTATCCGTGTACCGCCCATATCCCGTGAGCTTATGAGTCAGGCAGAGCAAGAGATCGTTATAAGAAATCTTGCGGTAGAAATGTCGGTTGAGCAGAAACCGTTTAAGTTTTTTTCCATATCTCGTCCTGTTAATATATCGGACTTGATTGACGATTTGACAGATGCGTATATGGTAGCTGAAACACCGCAGCAAAAGGAACTTTTAAAGAATGATATTGATACCATAAATAACTTTGCTTTAAGCGGTGATGTGGTTGAAAGGCAGTTTTATTTTATCATTTGGGAAAAGTATTATGACGGTGTGCAAGATTATATGATAAAACGTGCCGAGGAACTTTGTTCAAGGCTTGCGGTGGTACAGAAAGATGTTCATTTGTTAAATGATAATGAAATCGTGCAGCTTTGCAATCTGTTTGTGAATCCTGCCTATTCTCATTTTGAAGATGGAAATGTATTGCCGTCAGTACCATTGTTAGGAGGAAATGTATAATGAAAAACAAGCATAGCACACAGCCTGTAGAGGTTAATGAGGCAATACTGAATGTCATCACCCCTATGGGCTTGGAGTTTAACAGAAACAATATTTATGTTGGCGATAATATCGGTAAGCTGTACGGTATTATAAAATACCCACCTGAAGTCGGTGTAGGTTGGCTTTCCAAAATCAACAATATGCCGAGTACCATTGTATGTCAGACCTTTACTCCTACGGATAACAGCGAATTGATTCAGAATATATCTGCCACAATCAGGCAAAAAACGGGTGAAGCTGAAAGTGCGAGAGATCCTCTTGTAAGACAGCGAGCATTAAAAGCCGTTGAACAGGGCGAAAACATTATGAAACAGATAGACCAAAACGGCGAGACTGTAGGTTATGTTTCCAATGTTATTATGGTTATAAGTAATGATGAGGAGCAATTTCAGCAAAGGTGCAGACAGACCGAGACTGCAATCGCAAGTGTAAAATGCAAAGCGAGAGGTCTTGCGAATTTACAGAAAGAAGCATTTAAGGCTATCTCACCTTATCATGTCCCTAATGAAAAGATTGAAAATGTATGTAAAAAGCTAATGCCCATATCCACATATTGCGGTGGTTTTCCTTTTGCTTCTTCCTCTTATTCTGACGGAAGGGGCTATTATTTTGCCAAAGATATTTCAGGCGGTATGGTTGCCATTGATCCGTGGCTTCGTCACGGTGACAGAACAAACTCAAATTGGGTTGTTATGGGTGTTGCAGGACAAGGTAAATCTGCAACCACAAAGCATATCATCACAGAGGAATACGCAAAAGGTACTAAAATCATAATAATTGATCCCGAAACGGAGTATAAAAAGCTAACCTTTGATATGGGTGCAGATTGGCTTGATGTCGGCGGTGGTGTCGGCGGTCTTATAAACCCGCTTGAAATAAGACCTATGCCTGAAGATGATGACGAGGAAACAGGCGAATACGAAATGAATGATAGTTTAAGGTTGTCAGGAAAAGATGTTAAAGGTATGGGCGATTTAGCCTTGCACCTTAAAACTCTTGAAATATTTTTCGGTCTGTATCTGCCTGAAATCAGTGATTACGAGAAAGCCTATCTTAATAAGGCTCTGCGTGAACTTTACGGCAATTTCGGTATTACCCTTACTATGAAGCTGAAGGATAAAAAGATTGACAAATATCCTACCATAAAGGATTTGTACGATTTACTTAACGAAAACTGTAAAAATGAAGCCTTGCATGAGGACGAGAGAGAAAACTACCGTCATCTTGCTTGCCTTTTGGAAAATGCAGCTATCGGTCAGGACAGCTTTTTATGGAATAATCAGACGAGCATCAAACCGCACTCAAAATGGATATGTCTTGACACCCATTCTCTGCAAAACAGCAGCGAAAAGGTTATAAAGACACAATATTTCAATATCCTTACTTGGGCTTGGGAGCAAATGAGCCGTGACAGAACGGAGCGAGTTTTGCTTGTTTGTGACGAGGCATATCTGATGATTGACAACAAAGTACCGCAAAGCTTGGTATTCCTTAGAAACTGTGCTAAACGGGCAAGAAAATACGAAGCAGGGCTTATGATTATATCCCATAGTGTTGTTGATTTTCTTGATCCGTCAATCAAAATGTACGGTCAGGCACTTTTGGATATTCCTTGTTATAAGGTACTGTTCGGTGCAGACGGTCAGAACCTAAAGGAACTGTCTGACCTATACAATCTTACAGAAGCCGAAAAAGAATTACTGCTTGCTAAAAAGAGAGCCGTTGCTCTTTTCTGCTGCGGTGCTAAAAGGTTGAGCGTAAAGTTTGACCTACAGCATAAGTTAAAATACATTAGCGGTGGCGGTAGATAACAATAATGCTTGTATAAAAGCACAGTTTTCGATTATGGAAGCTGTGCTTGCTTTTTACCCACAAGGAGGTGATCATTATCGATCCGGCTACAGCGAAAATAGTGCTTCAAGTTGCTATA
>CAZIEH010000139.1:0-3193 GCA_964538695.1 uncultured Eubacterium sp.
GTTATAGTACCGCTTTTTCTTGTTGAAAGCCCGAAAATATTTTCAAGCAGTTCAGTCCTGCCCGAGCCGTCAAGACCCGCAACGCCGACTATCTCCCCTGCCCCTACCGAAAAAGAAACATTTTCAAGCTTAGTATATTCATCGCTTAAATTCTGAACTGTCAGCATTGCTTCGCCTACCCTGTTTGTCTTTTCGGGGTAGACATTTTTCAGCTCTCGCCCGACCATAAGGCGTATTATTTCATCTGTCGTCAAATCCTTTGCGGCTTTTGTGACAATTCTTTTTCCGTCACGCATAACGGTTACCTCGTCTGAAATGCTTAAAATCTCCGCCATTTTATGCGAAATATAAATTATTCCGCACCCCTCTCCGCGTAGCATATTTATAATTTCAAACAGCTTTTCTACCTCTTGATTATTTAGTGATGATGTCGGTTCATCGAATACTATGACCTTGGCATTATACGAAACCGCTTTTGCAATTTCAACCATTTGCCTTTGCGATACCGAAAGCTTACCGATAACCGTTTTCGGGTCTATATTTATACCAAGCTTTGAAAATAGCTTCAAAGTGTCGCGGTACATCTTCTTTTCGCTTGTGAAAGGTAAAAATCGGGAAACTGTGGGAAATCTGCCAAGCCACATATTATCCATAACGCTTAATTTAAGTGCCTGATTCAGCTCCTGATGCACCATGGCAACGCCGTTTTCAAGTGCCTCCTTCGAGTTTTTGAAATTAACTGCTCTGCCGTTTAAGAAAATATCGCCCTCATCTTTTGCATATACGCCGAAAAGGCATTTCATAAGGGTCGATTTCCCTGCACCGTTTTCACCCATAAGTGCGTGTACTGTTCCGCCTTTTACTGTCAAATCCACACCGTCGAGAGCTTTTACGCCCGGGAAAGCTTTTGTTATGCACTGCATTTTCAAAAGTGCGGCTTTTTCTCCTTTTACAGTCTTGCTCATACATCGTCACCACTTGGTTGTGAATTGCCGATATATGTCGCATATGGGATATTTATACGCCAATCGCCGACAATATTTTCGCTTTTAATATTTTCAAACACATCTTTGCCGTTTAAATAATTTTCCGCGGTAATCGCAATTGTTTTCGCCATACCATCGGCATCTTGCTTAACAGTTCCCGTCATTTTACCGTCGTTTACAGCCTCCTTTGCCGCATCGGTCGCATCTACGCCGAACACAGGTATTCTTTTATAAGGTGTTTTGTTGTACCCAACCGCTTGCAAGGCGGCCACAGCACCCAGTGCCATTTCATCGCTGTTGGCAATAACAAGCTCAACCATATTTCCGCTTGTTTCGCTGTACTGTGCAAGAATTGTCGACATATAATCGTTAGCCGCCGCAGACGACCACAGTCCGTTTTGGTCGACAAGATATCTATTGTTATTTGAGGTGTCGTAAAACTGCAATTTAGGTTTGCCGTTTGCTGTCAATACCTTGTCGGCATCCTCTACACCGTACTTTGTTCTTGCAATTGCCTCCATATTACCCTCTTGACCTTTAAAAACAACATAGCTTATTTTTCCGTCACTGTTTAAATCAATCTTATCAAAATTTTCAACAAGGTAGTTTCCTATCATTTCACCCTGCAAATGTCCTGCCATTTCATAATCGGTGCCTATAAAAATGCACTTATCATAGCTTTTTACAACACTTTCGTTTACCGAACGATTAAAGAAAACGACAGGCACACCGTTTGCACTTGCCAAATCTATAATATGCTTTGCCGCATCATCAGAGCCGGTGTCAACAACATTAACAGCAATAAGCCGCGTACCCTTTGCAAGTGCGGTTGTTACCTGCTCGGTCTGCGTTGTTTGGTTGCCGTTGGCATCGTAATTTTGGTACGATATACCGTTTCCCCTTAAAAGCTTATCCATTTCCGAACGCACACTTGAAATATAGGTATCACTGTATGTGTAATAAAATACAGAAACATCATCACCCACTTGTTTATCACTCTGACCGCAAGCGCATAGCCCAAAACTAATGGCAAGTGCGCAAATAATTGCAATTAACCTTTTCAAAAAAATTCCTCCCGTTTTGATTTTCGATTTATGCGATTAGTATAACCAATAATTTTTAAAAGCCGCATCAAAAAACAGCTTTTTGATACAGCTTTTGCATTTTTCGGCAAGTAATTATTTTAAAACTCGGATAATTACAAACAAAAGAAAAAAGCACTTAGCTTGGCTAAATGCCTTTTCAAAAATCACAGCAGAAATTGCTCAAATAAAAAATGAATAATACAAACAAAAAAATCCGTTCTCGTAAGAAAACGGATTTTCTGTTTTGGCGGAGAGAAGGGGATTCGAACCCATATTTTAGTTATTACAAACCGCATAACTAAAGGATTTATAAGATTTTGTGTGCATTTGCGTGTGAATTTTTTATAAATTTCCAACATTTATTTCGGTAATTGTTTTGCTTAAAATATTTCTTTCTTCGGGCGTATCGGTATTGCGATATAAACGCTTTAAAAAATCTTTTATTTCATCGGACAGCGTTTCAAGATTTTTTAAAACCTTTTCTTTCGAAATTTCGCCTTGTTGATATTGCCGTTTTGTATCTACATAACGAGAGTAAGAGGGAAGAATAACGTTTGCGGTTTCGGTATTAACACTTTTGGTTGAAGTTTCAACGCTTTTTATTTCAGCATTAACGCTTTCTTGCGGTTCGGCTACACACGAATATGATATATTTTGCGGTTGCTTGGTCTCTTTTTGTAAACGGTCTTGTATTGTATATAGTACCGCTAACCGTTCGCAATTTTGAAATGTTGTCGGTTGGCTTTCAAGTTCCGCTATATCTGCGGTTAATTCTTTAAGCGTAATCATAGGCTACATAGCAAGCATTTGTTTTATCCAAGCAACTTTTTCAACATATTCTTTGTGTGCGTGTTCCCACTTATCAACCATTTCAACAGGTGCGGTATATACTTTTTCAAGTTCCGAAATTTCGGTTGTTGCAAAATCGTGAATATAATTTGCGTGTTTGAGTTCATCGGTTGCCATTTCACGATATTTGTTTGCCTTTGTCATTTCGCCCTTTGCTTTTTCTTCAACATATTTTTCGGCGTATTCTTTTGCACCCTCAATTTCTTCGTTTATTTTTTCGACATAGTTTTTTATTGTTCGCATAGTATCACCCCGTTATTGTAGAATAAAGTT
>CAZIEH010000140.1:0-3120 GCA_964538695.1 uncultured Eubacterium sp.
GTATTGGTGTGTCCCAAAGCTTTGCCGCTTGTTGCGGCACATATTTTACAGGTTTTTGCCTTTGTGCAGGTTGCCTTAGAATAATTATGCGTATGTGTTGTTGCTTTTGTTTTTGCGGCAGACCACGCGGAATAATACTTTTTGCCCTTTATTGTTTTGTATGTACGAACACGAACATAATAAAGCTTTTTCGCTTTTAAGCTTTCAAGTGTTACGGTTGTTGTCTTGTTGCTTGTGACGGTTTTGGTTTTTGCGCCGTTAAAGCTTTTGGAGGTTGCGTACTGAATTTGATAGCCGCTGACCTGCTTGGTTTTTTTGTTGATTTTGACCTTTATGCTTTTTTTGCCTGCTGTCAATTTCGATATTGTCGTTTTTGTCGGCGTTATATTAAATGACAAGGTCTTTTTGCCGCTGTATTTGCCTTTCATTTTTACAGTGACCGTGTATTTTCCTATATTCTTTCTGCCCGATGCATAGGTTACGGTATAATCTGTATTTTTCTTTAAAGCTTTTCCTGCCGAGTCCTTAACTGTTACTTCGGGTGTTTTCACCTTGCCGTTATATGTATAGCTGCTGCTTGAAAGCTTAAAGGTCTTTGCGTAATTGATAGTGGTGCTTGTGGTTTTATTGCAGACCTTGCACTTTTTAACAAGCTTTCCGTTTTTAGTGGTGGTTGCTTTTGTTGTTGAGCTATCATAATATTTATGATTTACTTTTGCTATACTTTCTGTTTTGTTTTTACCGCAACCAGAGCATTTGTATGTTCTTACGCCCTCTTTGGTACAGGTCGCCGCCTTTGTAACGACGCCCTTGCCGTAGCTGTGCGGCGGTGTTCTTTTTGACTCGCAAGTATTACAGATTGAGTCGCACGCATTGTCGTACGAATGTGTATGAATACTTAAATAAAATGTATAGTTGTCGTTTAGTTCAAGTCCGTCTTCGTTAAATACAACATAATAATATGTACCAGCATTCAAATCAGCCGAAAGTGAATAAGTATAAAAACCGTCTTCATAGTCTTCAAAGCTGTTCGCGGCAACAGCTTTATTCGATGAATTGAAAACACCGCCCATAAAGCAACTGTAATCGGCGACTGTTATGATAGTGACTTTGCTTTTTGAAGACAGTGTAAATTCATAATAGTCCATATCATATCCGTAAACCTTGCCGTTTACCGTATAATCATCATATATTCTATCCGCCGTAGCCATACTGTCGTTCGATTCTATTTCATATAGGGTATTATCCCCAACTGCCGCGTTTGCCGATAATGTACCAAAAGGTATTATGCCGAATAACATACATAAAGTCAGTGCCATTGCCACAAGTTTTTTCATTACAATTCCTCCCTTTCTGTGTGCGGTTGAAAACAAAAAGCGCGGCTACCGAAGTAACCGCACAAAAAATGCAAACTCCGATAGTCGCGAAACTAACACACTGTGAAATGGGTGCAATTGCACACCTATACAATGGCAGGGATTTGCATTTTTATCAAATTCATTGCCATTAAATAAGCGAAATTAAGCGCAAATTTCCCAAAACGAAAAATCACCCATTTCACACAGTATTAAGTTAGTTTCGCAACAATAGTATACCACAAAAAGCAAAAAGTAGCAAGTCTTGTTTTGCGGCAACGCGGCGAAGCGGTTTTGTCGTAAATATTTTTCCTATGTTGTTGAAAAAGCTTTGTCATATTACAAAAAAACCGCCAAAGCAATGCGCTTTAGCGGTAATTTTTTACTCATCGTCGGTCACCCAGTTGTGCCAGATAGCCTGAATATCATCATTATCTTCCATAATATCGATAAGCTTTTCCATATTCTCGACAGCCGCAGGGTCGGTAAGTCGAGTTTCGACATTGGGAATATACTCAACCTCGGCACTGACGAAGTCGTAACCGTCAGCCTCTAACGCGTCGCGAACCGCGCCAAGCTCGTTAGGGTTGGTTGTTATTGTATAAACATCGTCATCAAGATTAAAGTCCTCTGCACCTGCGTTGAGCGCCGCCTCCATAACGGTGTCCTCGTCGCGACCCTCTGCCTCAATTCGGATTACGCCCTTGCGGTCGAACATAAACATAACACAGCCTGTTTGACCGAGATTGCCGCCGTATTTATCAAAATAATGTCTTACATCGCCCGCGGTACGGTTTCTGTTATCCGTCAAGGTTTCAACGACCACGGCGACACCCGAGGGACCGTAGCCCTCGTAAACTATCTCTTCGTAATTATCGCCGCCTGTTTCGCCTGCGGCTTTCTTTATGATACGCTCGATATTGTCGTTGGGAACATTTGCGGCTTTTGCCTTTGCGATAACATCTTTAAGCTTGGTGTTTACGCTCGGGTCGGGGCCGCCTGCTTTAACGACGATTGACAGCTCGCGACCGATTTTTGTAAAAACCTTTGCGCGCTGCTGGTCTGTCTTTTCTTTCTTTCTCTTTATCGTACTCCATTTTGAATGACCCGACATAAAAATACCATATCCTTTCTTTTTCGGCAAGCATAGCGGATTTTGCCAGTTTGCCGTCAACATAGCTTATTGTATCACACTTTTCAAAACTTTACAATACCCGTTTTCGTTGACAATCGGCATATTATATTTTATAATGTATTTGTTAAAGGTCTATCATTAAAAACGAAGGGTGTTTACTATGCCTGATAAAAATTACAACTATACAAACAGCTCTGTTTTTACCGAAGAGGGTTTTATAACCGTGCCTGAGGATTATCCCAGCACGCGGCAGTCAAAGCGGTCAAAAGCCGCCACAAAAAGGCTTATTTTATGCGTAGTATGTGTTGCACTGGCGGTGCTTGTTATGCTGACGGTGCTTGTTTCGCAAAGCGGCGGCAATCCGCTGTCGTTTACCGCAGACAATGCAAATGCGCTTAAAACCGAATCGCGCCAAAAAGAGGCGGAGCTTGCCGAAATATATTCGTACACAACGAAAACGGCACCTTGGTTTTCTACCGACGGATACGGCAGATTGTTTTTCGACAACAGCCTTTTCGACGGCGACGAGCTGATTGTTCCCTCGAACTTCAACAATCTTTCGATAAACACCGTTTCGTTTGGCTTTGACGAAAAAAACACCACGGTTAAAAAGCTGACCGTACAAGAGGG
>CAZIEH010000141.1:0-3115 GCA_964538695.1 uncultured Eubacterium sp.
ATTCTTGATGATAACTACCTTAAATACGGTATCGGAGTTGAGTACCTGTCTTACTATTTTGCCGCCATCCAATCGGGGGACTGCGAAACATATAACGCTTTGTTCGGTGACGAATATTATGAGAAAAATGATCCCATAGATCCCTTCACACCGCAGAGAATTTATGATATACAGCTCCGTCTGCTCAACGAAAGCGAAATTGACGATGAAAGCTATGTCATCAATTATGCACTGGAATACAAAATAATGCGTAATGACGGAACCTTCCGACAAGACATCGGCAGCGATATGGCACGTACCCAATATTTAATACTTACAGTGACCGATGATGATATTTACATCAGCGGAATATCGTCAGTATTTGCTAAATAACAGAAAAAAGAAAGGGGCTGTAAAAAAACAGTCCGAATAAAAAAGAACTACAAGTCTACGGAAAAAGGTAGGCTTGTAGTCTTTTTTGTGGTATAATTGTAGTTGATGAAAACAAAATATAACCCACGTGTATATAATACACCATATCAATTAAAATTACCACTGGAAATTGAAAAAATAATAGAAATTTCTGACCCGGTATATACATTTTGTGAGGTTATGAATCAAATTGACCTAAAAAGATATCTTGTAATTAAGGAAAACAGGACAGGTCGCAAAAGATTTGATTCGGAGATCTTACTCAAAGTAATACTGTTTGCGTTTATGGAGCACGGCTATGTTTCAACCCGAGAAATAGAGAAGTTATGTAAGAATGATATACGGTTTATCTGGCTGTTGCAGGAAGAAAAAGCACCGAGCCATATGACGATAGATAACTTTATGAACGATTGCCTTAGTTGTAGCATCGAAAACATTTTCAACGAAATCAACAGATATATTTTTAATCGGGAAAATGTTGATTTGGAGCATATCTACATAGACGGAACAAAGCTCGAAGCAAACGCAAACAAGTACAGTTGGGTTTGGAAAAAGAGTAGCATAAAAAACAGAAACAAGACATTTGAAAAAAACAGCACATTACTTCAAGAAATCAACGATTTAATCATATATTGCGGAGTGAAATTTGAAATACGCTCGGAATATGCCGTTGAATATATGGAACAAGTAATACAGCAATATATGGAACTGACAAATATCAATCCGGATTTAACAGTACGAGGCAGAGGTCACCACAAAAGTCAAGAACAACGCAATTACGATAAATTAGTCGAGTACACCGAGAAGTTAAAGAAATATGCCAAACACATAAAAACATGCGGTGATGACAGAAACAGTTACTCAAAAACCGATAACGGAGCGACATTTTTCAGAATGAAACGTGACTATATGGGAAACGACCAACTGTTACCGGGCTACAATATTCAAGTGGGCGTATGCGATGAATATATAGCGGTGTATGATGTAGAACAATATGCATCGGATATGGATTGTTTTAAACCGCTGATTGAAAAATACAATAAAACTTACGGGAAATATCCGAGATATCCCGTAGCCGATGCAGGGTACGGCAGTTTGAACAATTACATATATTGCCAAGAGCACGGAATGGAAAAATATATGAAATTTACAATGTTCAAAAAAGAGACCGAGGATGAAAAATATCGAAACAATCCATATAGAGCCGTGAATTTTCCGATAAACGAAAACGGCAATCCGGTATGCCCGAACGGTAAAGAATTCCATTACCTCTACAGCCGAGCAGTGCGAGGCAACAAATACGGCAGAACAGAGGAATTGTATCAATGTGAAGCTTGTTCCGATTGTTTGCACAAAGAACAGTGTTGCAATTGTGCCGGAGACAGAATAATCAGACTAAGCCAAGAATTAACAAATTATCACCAAGAAGTTTTGAACAATTTAAACAGCACAAAGGGCGCACTTTTAAGAATGAATCGCAGCATACAAGCCGAAGGCGTATTCGGTACAATCAAGTGGAACAGAGAATACAAAAGAGCGCGAAGAAGAGGTTTAAAAGGCGTAATTTTCGAACTTTCTTTAATTTCTTGCGGTTTCAACCTGCACAAATACCATTTGAAGAAACAAGCTGCATTACTTGTGGCATAAAATCAAACCGGATAAAACATCAAGCAGACCGACAAAAACGAGAATTGTTTGTCGGTCTGAAAGTGTTTTGATTTTTTCTACATTTTTTTGTTTAAAACTTGAATTTTTAAGTAAAACTCAATCGGAGGCTCGCTTTAATGACGAACCTCCGATTTTTGTATGCGTTTTTTTACAACGCCTTTTTGCGTGCAAAAACTCAACTTATGGTAGAGCTGCCCTTGAATGAGCGGTTATTTACAAATTCCGGAGGTGTGATATAATATAATCGTAGCTACGAAATAACTGTGAAAGGAATACGATTATGACAATAGGTGAAAAAATCAAAATGCTTCGCCGCGAACAAGGAATAACACAGGAAAATCTTGCTGAATATCTCAATATTTCATATCAGGCAATTTCTAAATGGGAGAATAACAGAGCGCTTCCCGATATTTCGCTCGTCGTTCCGATCTCTAACTTTTTCGGGGTTACGACAGATGTACTCTTTGACGTCGAGGATAAATGCGATGAAAAAGAGATCGAGAAATACGATGACTGTAGCCGCGAGTTTTGCAACAAGGGCAAGATACGTGAACTGATCGAACTCTGGCGCGGGGCTGTGGGAGAATATCCGAAAAACTATTACTGCCTGTATATGTTGGCGTCCTGTTTGAACATTTCGATAACATCGATCGATTTCGGTAAAGAGGAAACCGACCGCAACGCCAAAGAGTGTCTTGATCTCTGCAATCGGATCCTTGAAGATTGCACCGACGATGAGATCCGTGCCAATGTCCGCCATCAGCTTGTATTTTTGTACAAGAACATCGGTGATGAAGAAAAGGCAATCGCCTGCGCGGAAAAAGCGCCGATGATGCATACATCAAGGGAATATCTTCTTGAGCACGCGTATCAACAGACGACCCGAAGAACCGCGAATCGAAGGAAAAGATGGCTTTGCATCACATTTATAAATTTACCGCATATGTTGCCTTTTTTGTGGGTGATCACGAGTCGAAGATCAAGGCAGGAGAGAAGCTGATTGAACTTTGGGATCTGCTTCTCGGCGAGGAAGATC
>CAZIEH010000142.1:0-3062 GCA_964538695.1 uncultured Eubacterium sp.
ACGAGTCAGCTTGATTATATTACCACTTTTTTACCCGCTTGTCAACCTCTTTTTTAAAAAAATAATCAAAAAGTCGAAAATAACCATTTTTATTCCGAAAAACCGCATTATTTTGTTAATTTTAATTGATTTCGCAGATTTTTAAGTATCCTTTTTTCCTGCCGTGACACCTGAACCTGTGTCATACCGAGTATATCCGCGGTTTTTTGTTGGGTCAAATATCTGAAATATCGGCACTCGATAAGATGTTTATCGCGCTCGGGCAAGGTTTTAAGCAGCTGACCAACAGCAATTTTATCTGTCAAAGCCTCCTCGTACGACGATGACGGCAAATCAAGCTGAACCTCATCACCGTCACTGTCGTATGTAAGCGAAACGGTCGGTCGCATTGCACATACAGCCTCGGTAATCGATTCGACTGAAATTTTCAGATGATTTGCAAGCTCGGAAACCGTCGGCTCATGACCCAAATCAGTCGACAGCTCACTGCGCGCATTTGCTACCTTTAGGGCAAGCTCTTTTAAAGAACGACTGATTTTCACAGAGCCGCCGTCGCGAAACAACCGCCGTATTTCACCGAGTATAACTGGGACAGCATATGTTGAAAGACGCAAGCCGTAGGTTTCGTCAAAGCCGTCGACAGCCTTGACAAGACCCATACAGCCCGCTTGAAACAAGTCGTCATACTCTATTCCGCGACCGACAAATCTTTTACAGCAGGAATGAACCAAACCGATATTGGCGTTTATTGTGTCCTCTCTGTTCACAGCTTTCTGCCCAGCCTTTTTTTAAGCGTGACAGAGGTATATTTGCCCTTTTTGGAGCTGACACGAATACCGTCCATAAAGCTTTCCATAACAGCAAAGCCGAGACCTGCGCGCTCGCCGCCCGCTGTTGTGAACATAGGCTCCATAGCCTGCTCGACATTTTCTATGCCGCAACCGTTATCGCGAATACGAATTGTTACGGTACGGTCTGCAAAAATTTGCACTGTTATGTAGATTTTACCGATAGTATCACGATATGCGTGAACTATGCAATTTGTTACGGCCTCGGACACTGCGGTTTTAATATCATTGATTTCATCGATAGTCGGGTCAAGCTGTGACAAAAATGCGGCAACAGCCACACGCGCGTAACCCTCATTAACCGAGCGTGACTGAAGTACGATTTTCATTTCATTAACAGATTTCATTATTTTTCACTTCCTTTCGCTTTATTCGCCGTGTCCCGAAATTTTTGCCAATTTTTCAATACCCGACACACGCATTACGCGAGAAATATACAGCGGCGTATTGACTATTTGTATTTCGCCGTCGTTTTCCTGCATTTTTCTGAAACGACCCATAACAAGCCCGATACCCGAGCTGTCCATAAACGCCACCTCGCCGAAATCGAGGACTAAAAGCGACGGATGTGTTTCATCAATTTTGCCGTCAATTTCCTCGCGTATAGCACGCGCAGAGTGGTGGTCAATATCGCCGCTTAGATACGCCACGATAACCTGACCGTTAATTTCGGTTCTTACCTGCATTACACTTACTTCCTTTATCCAAAAAAATTGCGGACAACCGCCCCATATATATGGTAAACGATTGTCCGCAAAAAAACGGTCATATTGTGTTGTCGAAAAAAAGAACTCTATGTGTTATACGACATATTATTGTCGATTTCACGACGAATTTCAGCCGCAAGATAAAGCGAGCCGCAAGCAAGTGTATTGTCACCGCCGCAAATTTGTAATGCGGCTTTAGCTGTTTTTGCCGCTGTTGCCGCAACACCGCAGTCGTTGAAAATTTTTGCTAACTCGTCAGCAGGCATCGATCGCGGATTATCGACGGTAACAGTAACAACCTTACTGCAATAGCGTGAAAGTTCGGTAATCATTTCTCTTACAGCTTTATCGCGCATTGCACCGAAAACAACAGTTCCGTGCCAATTCATTTTCTTTAAATAATCGGTCAAGGCACGCATACCGTCAAGGTTATGCGCACCGTCGATGATAACAAGCGGATTTTGCGATAAAACCTCTAACCTTGCAGGGTGGCGCACATTCAAAAAGCCGGTGACAAGTGCAGAGTCATCTTGTGAAATGCCGAGAATTTTCAAAGCCTGCAAAGCGATTGCGGCATTTTGTGCCTGATGCTCGCCCGAAAGTGCCACAGTGTACTCGGCACCACGGTACCTAAAGCGAACAGAGCCGTAATCAAGACGAACGACATCGATATCATCATCCTCCACTACCGTAAGCTTGCAACGTGCTTTTTGTGCAACACTAAATATTACCTCTGAAGCGCCGCTTGGTTGAGAACAAGTCACAACAGGAACGCCGCGCTTTATTGCACCAGATTTTTCGGCGGCGATTTCGGCAGCTGTTGAGCCGAGAACCTCGGTATGATCGAGAGAAATACTTGTTATAACGGTACAAAGTGGTTGGGAAACAGTATTTGTTGCATCGTATCTGCCGCCCATACCCGCCTCGGCAATTACATAATCACAATTACTTTCGGCAAAATAGCAAAAAGCAACGGCGGTAATTATTTCAAACTGTGTAAGCAAAATTTCGTTTTCTTCGGCAAGAAGTAAAACCTTTTCGAAAAGTCGAGCGAATGTCTGCTTTTCGATCATCGCGCCGTTGATTTGTATGCGTTCACGAAAATCGATAATAAACGGTGATGTAAACAGTGCTGTTTTAAAGCCGCACGAACGCAAAACCGAGGCAGTCAAAGCCGCGACAGAGCCTTTGCCGTTAGTACCGACAATATGAACGGTTTTGCAGGCGTTTTGCGGATTTCCGAGCAAACGCAATATTGTGCCGATATTCGATAGGTCTGCAGTTGAGCGAAAACGCGAAATAGAACCGAGCCGAGTTAAAGCCTGTTGATATGTCAATAAAATCACCAAAAATCTTAATCGGTGCGGCAAGCCGCACCGATTAGCAAAATTACGACAAAGCTGAAATGCTGTCGTTTAACATTTTAATTTTTTCCAAAACCTTTTGAAGAGCCTCGCGCTGTTGTGCGACAACCTTTTCGGGTGCCTTTTCGACAAAGCCTTTATTA
>CAZIEH010000143.1:0-3056 GCA_964538695.1 uncultured Eubacterium sp.
GGGTATCGGTTCTGTCGATCTCTCTGCAATTGACACAGCACCGCTTGCCGCTGCTCTTGATGTACTTGCAGATGCACAGAAAGCATATTTTGCTGAAGAAGCAGCTGCGCAGGCACGTTATATCGAAGAACATGCCGAAGATATCACGGCAGAAGAAACAGAAGCAGCACCTGCGGCAGAAGCTGATGTACAGGATGATGCTTCTGAAGATATGGAAATGGCAGAGGAGACCGTAGATCTTTCTGGTTTTGAAGCAACTGAAGAAATGCTGGCATTATCCGCAAAAGTCGATGAAGCATTTGAAGGACTCTGTGTAGAAATCAAAAACGTATTTCCGGCTCTGACTGATGATTTTCTTGAAACATTAAAGGATACAATTACAAGCACAGTTGCTCAGCAGGGTGATACCTTTGAAAGCCAGTATGACAGAGCTGCAGAAATGAGCGGCATGAATCCGGGTATGTCCGGAAAAATCATGCGTCAGGGCAAAACATTTGCGACATTCGCATTTGGTCTTGTGATCCTTGCACTTGTTGTTCTGTTTTACACACCGCTTGTAAAGAAGCTCGGTATGCCAAGACTTGTAATCGGTCTGTTCTATATCCTGCTTTGCCTGCTTGCATTTATCTACAATCTTTCTGTTCCATCCCAGATCAGTAATACACTGATCCGTCTTGGTATGAATGGTGTACTGGTACTTGCAATGCTTCCGGGTATTCAGTGCGGTATCAGTCTGAACCTCGGTCTTCCGCTTGGTATCATCGGCGGTCTGCTTGGCGGTCTGCTCTGTATCGAGTTTGGTTTCTCCGGCTGGTTCGGATTCCTGTTTGCAGTTGTGATCGGTCTTGCTATTTCAGCTGTTACCGGTTTCCTGTATGGAATGCTTCTGAACCGTCTGAAAGGAAGCGAGATGAGTGTAACTACATACGTAGGTTTCTCTATCGTTTCTCTGATGTGTATCGCATGGCTTGTACTTCCGTTTACAAGCAAGATCATGAAATGGCCAATGGGTAATGGTCTGCGTACAACAATCGGTCTGCAGACTTCTTACCGTCACTTGCTGAATGACTTCTTAGCATTTGAAATCTTCGGTATCACAGTTCCGACCGGACTGCTTTTGTTCTTTGCATTATGCTGCTTTATCGTCTGGCTGTTTATGCGTTCCAAAACAGGTATCGCTATGTCAGCAGCCGGTGCAAATCCGCGCTTCGCGGCAGCAACCGGTATCAATGTAGATAAGATGCGTATTATCGGTACCATGATCTCTACGATGCTTGGTGCAGTCGGTATTCTCGTATACGGACAGAGCTTTGGATTTATCCAGCTTTATCAGGCTCCGCGTCAGATGGGCTTTCTGGCCGCATCCGCAATTCTGATCGGTGGTGCTACGACAGCCCGTGCCAGCATCAGCCATGTTGTAATTGGTACATTCCTGTTTCAGGGTGTTTTGGCACTTGGTATGCCGGTTGCAAACGTGATCGTTCCGAACAGCACGATTTCAGAAACACTGCGTATTCTGATCTCTAACGGTATCATTCTGTATGCTTTGACTAAGTCAGGAGGTGCGAACCGTGGATAAGAAAAAACTGCGCGAATTTACGCGAAACAATATTGTAACTATCATGTTTATCATCCTTTGTGCAGTCTGCATGATTTTTTCTGGTTATACACCGTCCTATGTCATGTATGAGCTGTTTGGCCGACTGTCACGAAATATGTTTATTGTACTTGCGCTGGTCATCCCGATCATTGCAGGTATGGGTATCAACTTCGCTATTACAATCGGTGCTATGGCAGCACAGATTGCCTGCCTTCTGGTACTGGAATGGGGCATTGGCGGTATCGCCGGTTTTGCAGTAGCTGCGCTTCTTACCGTTCCGCTTGGTTCCTTCTTCGGTTTTCTGATCGGTAAGATCCAGAATAAAATGAAGGGACAGGAAATGATCGGAAGTATGATCTTAGGATACTTTGCAAATGGTCTCTACCAGCTGCTGTTCCTATTTATCTTTGACTCGATCATCCCGATCAACAATCCGGATCTGACGATCAAAGGTTCCAAAGGCATCGCAAATACAATCGACCTTTCCAAAGAGGGCGGTTTTGCCGGTTCCTTAGACAGTCTCTGGAGACTGCCGTTTCATCAGGCGATTCTGGTATTCGCAGCTCTGATGATCGTTATCCTGCTGATTGCCCACACAAAAAGTCATAAGAAAAATACAAAAAAACTGGGAATCCAGATTGGTGCGCTTATTGCAGCTGCAGTTTTATGTCAGTTTGGACCGATCAAAGATCTGTTCTCTATGGTATCTGTGCCGATGGTAACTTTTGGTATCGTCGCTGTACTGTGTCTGTTCAATGTTGCAATCATGCGTACAAAGCTTGGTCAGCAGTTCCGTGCCGTTGGTCAGAATGGTACCGTTGCAAACGCAGCCGGTATCAATGTCAACCTGATCCGTATGATCGCAATTATTTTCTCGACCGTACTTGCTGGTTGGGGACAGCTGATCTTCGTACAGAATATGGGAGCCTTCCAGACATACGGTGCACATGAACAGGTAGGTCTGTATGCCGGTGCCGCAATCTTAGTCGGCGGTGCTTCCGTCGTAAGAGCAACAAATACGCAGGCATTGATCGGAACGATTCTGTTCCATCTGATGTTCATCCTCGCACCTGCTGCAGGTAAAAACCTGTTTGGTGATGCAGCGATTGGAGAATACTTCCGCGTATTCATCTGCTACGGAGTCATTGCAGTAGCACTCGTTATGCATGCGTGGAGTGCAAATAAGAGAGCAAAAGAAGAAGCTGCTCGTTAATTAAAAAAACGCCCTTGATCGTATCACAACTGATACGGTCAAGAGCATTTTTTTATGCATATTTCTATTACATATGTTTTATTATACAATGTTTATTTTGACGTTCTGATAAATAGATGCAATATCCTCCGGAAGCGGCGGCATGGTTCCCTCTGTCAGACAAGCCGCTGTCCCATAGGAGACTGCAGTACGTAAAATACGCTGCGTCTCAAACGCTGTGTTCGAAATTTCTTCCGATTCAGC
>CAZIEH010000144.1:0-3048 GCA_964538695.1 uncultured Eubacterium sp.
CTTATTGAGGATGCCGTTGCAAGACTTTGCATTTCGGCAAACAAAACCTTGCCTTGCGATTTGGCAGGGCGAATTACCGCCGCCGCGGCAGAGGAGGAAACACCGCTTGCACGCGATATTATGTCGGATATTGCCGAAAATTTGAATGCCGCACGCGAGCTATCGGTGCCTATTTGTCAGGATACGGGTATGGCTGTGGTGTTTATAGAGCTTGGTCAGCAGGTCAATCTTGTCGGCAAATCACTTAATGCGGCTGTGAATGACGGCGTTCGTCGCGGCTATACCGATGGACTTTTGCGAAAATCGGTAGTTGCAGACCCGTTGCGCAGAGTAAATACAAACGACAATACACCCGCGGTTTTACACCTTTCTATGGTCGATGGTGACAGCGTTAAAATTACCGTTGCGCCAAAAGGCTTCGGCAGTGAGAATATGAGCAAGCTTTATATGCTAACCCCTGCCGCAGATGAGAAAAGGATTATAGAGCTTGTTGCCGAAACCGTAAAAACGGCAGGCGGCAACCCTTGTCCGCCGCTTGTTGTCGGCGTTGGCATCGGCGGCGATTTCGAGCTGTCCGCACTGCTTGCAAAGCGTGCGCTTTGCCGCGATGTTTCTTCACCCAACCCCGACCCCTATTATGCCGAGCTTGAACAAAAAATGCTTAAAGCGGTTAATGAAACGGGCGTAGGGCCGCAGGGCTTCGGCGGCAAAACCACCGCGCTTGCGGTTGCCGTTGAAACATACGCAACCCACATTGCGGGACTGCCGCTTGCGGTAAACATCGGTTGCCATGTAACAAGACACGAAACAGAAATTATTTAACCAATCAACAGCAAGAGGAGATTTATGGAACAATATAATTTTTCAGCACCCTGCCTTTTCGGGCTTGAAAGCGTTTTGGCAGGCGAGCTAAAACGAATGAATGCCGAAAATGTTACGGCACATAACGGCAAGGTAACATTTACGGGCGGTTGCGATATACTTGCACGCGCAAATATCGGCTCGCGCTATGCCGAGCGAATTTTGCTTACCGTCGGCGAGTTTCATGCCGAAACTTTTACCGAGCTTTTCGACGGCGTTGCCGCACTGCCGTGGGAGGAATTTATAGGCAAAAAGGACTCATTCCCCGTAAAGGGCTGGAGTATCGAGTCGGCACTGCACAGTATACCCGACTGTCAGTCGATAATAAAAAAAGCAATCGTTTCGCGCCTTTCGAAAAAATACGGTATTGAGTGGTTCGACGAAACAGGCAGTATTGTTGCGGTGCGCTTTTCGTTGCACAAAAACAATGTTACGGTAAGTATAGATACCTCTGGTGAGGGTCTGCATAAGCGCGGCTACCGTCGAAATTCCAACGCCGCACCGCTTAAAGAAACGCTTGCCGCAGGTATGTGTGACCTTGCGCGAATTTACCCCGACACTGTTATTGCAGACCCCTGCTGCGGTTCGGGAACAATACTTATCGAGGCGGCGCTTAAAGCCGCCAATATCGCACCCGGCTTGCGCCGTTCATTTGCGGCAGAGCGTTTCGGCTTTATTCCCGAAGCCTGTTGGCGTGAAGAGAGAATGCGTGCGCAGGATGCTATACGGCATAATATAGAATTTCGCGCTATCGGCAGTGATATTGACCCAGAGGCGGTAAAGCTTACTCTTGAAAACGCCAAAAAAGCAGGTGTTGAAAAGTATGTTTCTGCTACCGTTAAGGCGGTTTCCGATTTTACCCCACCCGAGGGTCGCGCACTTGTAATAACAAATCCGCCCTACGGTGAAAGACTGCTTGATTTACAACAGGCGGAGGAAATTTACGCCGAAATGGGCAAGGTGTTTACCGAAAGCGAGGGTAAAAAGTATTTTATTATAAGCCCCGATGACGATTTCGAAAAGCTGTTCGGCAGACCAGCCTCAAAACGCAGGAAACTGTACAACGGTATGCTGAAATGCCAGTTGTATATGTATTTTAAGTAATATTTGCATCAAAAACAGCATAAAATCAAGTGGTTTGATGAATTTTTTCAAAAAAATTTGCAAAACCACTTGATTTTTTTGAAAAAAGGTATATTATATATATTAGCACTCGAAGTAATTGAGTGCTAACAAAATTTTAAATCTATTAAACGGAGGAATTCATAATGACTATCAAACCGTTAGCTGACCGAATCGTTATTAAGATGATAGAGGCCGAGGAAACCACAAAAAGCGGCATTATACTTGCCGCTGCCGCAAAAGAAAAACCCGAAATTGCCGAAGTTGTCGCCGTTGGCCCCGGCGGTGTTGTAGACGGTAACGAGGTTGTAATGACTCTTAAAGTCGGTGACCGTGTACTTATCAGCAAATATGCCGGCACAGAGGTTAAGGTGGACGGCGAGGAGTACAGTATTCTTCGTCAGTCAGATGTTTTGGCAATAGTAGAATAATTAAGCCAAGAAAGGAATTGATAATTATGGCAAAAGATATTATTTTCGGCGAGGAAGCTCGCAAAGCATTACAGGCAGGCGTTGACAAGCTGGCAAACGCCGTTAAGGTAACACTCGGTCCTAAAGGCAGAAATGCCGTTTTGGACAAAAAGTACGGCGCACCGCTTATAACAAACGACGGTGTTTCGATTGCAAAAGAGGTAGAGCTTGAGGATCCGTTTGAAAATATGGGCGCACAGCTTGTTAAAGAGGTTGCTACCAAAACAAACGATGTTGCAGGCGACGGCACAACAACCGCCACCGTTTTGGCACAGGCACTTATTTGCGAGGGTATGAAGAATGTTGCCGCAGGTGCTAACCCGATGGTTGTTAAAAAGGGTATCAAGCTTGCGGTAGATGCCGCGGTAGATACCGTTAAGGCAAATTCGAAAAATGTACAGGGTACAGAGGATATTGCAAGAGTTGCCACAATTTCGGCAGGCGACGAAAAAATCGGCAAGCTTATTGCCGAGGCTATGGAAAAGGTTACCGCCGACGGCGTTATCACAGTCGAGGAGTCAAAGACTGCCGAAACCTATTCCGAGGTTGTTGAAGGTATGCAGTTTGACCGTGGCTACATCACACCATATATGGC
>CAZIEH010000145.1:0-2968 GCA_964538695.1 uncultured Eubacterium sp.
CTCGCCTTAATATGGCGGTTATGACTGTCGGGGTGGTGACCGCCGCCGAAACACATTTTCAGCATAACGGGACAAAGCACCGATGAAACAAGTATAAGAAAAACAGTGGCGACAAGGGGGTCTATGCCGCCCTTCGTTATAAACACACTGCCTGCCGAATACACCGCAAGTGCGACCTCGCCGCGCGCAATCATACCGCAGCCGATAGTCATTGAATCCCTACCCGAAAAGCCGCAAAGTCGCGAAACCGCACCACAGCCTGCGATTTTGCCGATAATTCCGACTGCGACAAATGCCGCCGCAAAACCAAGGTCACTTAGCCTAAAGCCCGAAAAATCTGCGGTAATGCCGATTGAGGCAAAGAAAATCGGGGTAAAAATCATATATCCGCTGACAACAACCTTGCGGTCGACAAAGCCTGTGTCGTCAAGACTGCTGAGACAAAGTCCTGCCATATACGCACCCGTGATTGAGGCTATGCCGAAAAACTTTTCTGCGGCATATGCATAGAAAAAGCACATTGCAATTGCAAAAATACCCGTGCGGCGCTTGTGCGGATAGCGAACAACCATCCATTTGAAAAACTGTCGCAAAAGATAACCGAAACCAAGCGAAAACACAAAAAAGCCTGCCGCCTTTAATAGCGTTATGCCTATGCCGTCGCCGCCTTTAAGACCTGTCAAAAGGCTTAAAACAATAATACCGATAACATCATCAATTATCGCCGCGCTTAAAACCGCCGTGCCTACGGTTGTGTTAAGCTTGCCCAGCTCACGCAGGGTTTCGACCGTTATGCCGACGCTTGTTGCGGTTAAAATACTGCCGACAAAAAGTGCATTTAAAAGCAGCTCTGTATCCGCTGCCGCAGAAAATCCGCCAAAAAACGCAAGAGCTGTAAGCGTGCCGAGAATAAGCGGCACAAAAACACCCGCAAGTGCAATTAAAGTGGCTTTTATACCACTTCGTTTAAGCTCTTTAAAATCTGTTTCCAAGCCGCTTGAAAACAGTATGAAAACAACGCCGATTTGCGCAAGGCTTTTTATAACATCAGTTTCCGCCTCGTTCGGGTTTATAATGCCGTGGCCGCCGAAAAGCGCAGGGCCTATTAAAAGACCTGCCAAAATCATACCGGCAACCTGCGGCAGACCGATTTTTCGCGCAAACATTCCTATCGCCTTTGTCGCAAGCAGTATTATGCCGACATACAGCAATATATTTATAACATCAAATTCCATTAAAAGCTACCCTCTTACTTAAAAACAACATTCCAAACCGCGTCAAAAAGCTGTTCGGCGCGTGCGTTTTCGCCGCTTAAATAAAGATACCCGAAAAGGCACTCCAAACCAGTTGCCGCGTGATATTCCGCAACGCTTGAGCTTTTCGGCGTATGCTTTGTGTGCATATTCCTGCCGCGCTTGAACACGGCAAGCTCGCCATCATTAAGCAGTCCCTCAATCGCCGCAAAGCCCGCCGCCTGCGCGGTGGCACTGACCATTTTAAGCGAAAGCGAGTGCAACTCGCCCACAGGGCGTTCGACCTCGGCAAGGCGCGCCCTTACAAGCAGACCGAAATATGCATCGCCGACAAATGCAAGTGTCGATGGGCTTGACAAAACCTTTTCGGTTTTTAAGGTTACATTTTCGTCCAACAAAATCGCCCTTTTCTGTTACGGAATATAGTCAAACTCGATATCATCTATGCGCACGGTGTCACCCTCGACAACACCCATTTTTTCAAGCGTGTCGATAATGCCCGTGGTTTGCAGTGTGCGCTGAAAATACTGCAACGACTCGTAATCGTCTGGGTCAACGGTTTCAAGCAAACGCCTAAGCCACGGCGCATCTATGCAAAATACCTCGCCATGCTTTGTAATTTCATATGCACGCTTATCGGTTTCGACAGGTGCAACAGGCAAAGGCTCGGGCTGATATTTAATAACGGGCGGTAGCTGTGCAATGCGCCCCGCAACATAGTTTACAAGCGGTCTTGTACCCTCGGCAATCGCCGCCATCATATCAAAAACGGCATAGCCCTTATCCTCGAAATATTTGTGCAACTTTGCAAGCTCCTCTTCCTCACACATATCGCATTTATTAAGCGCGACAATCTGCTCGCGCTCGGCAAGCTCGGGATTAAAGCTTACAAGCTCGGAATTTATTGCATCGAAATCGGCAATCGGCTCTCTGCCCTCGCTGCCCGATGCATCCAAAATATGCACCAAAAGTCGGCAACGCTCGATATGCCTTAAAAACTCGTGACCGAGACCTGCGCCGTCGCCAGCACCCTCGATAAGACCGGGGATATCCGCCATAACAAACGATGCACCCTCATCAACGCGAACAACGCCCAAAACAGGTGTAAGTGTTGTAAAATGATAGTTTGCGATTTTCGGCTTTGCCTCGGACACGACCGAAAGGAATGTCGATTTACCGACATTAGGGAAACCAAGTAAGCCGACATCGGCAAGCAGTTTCAGCTCAAGCACTACATCATACTCTTCACCAAGCCTGCCAGCCTTTGCAAAACGGGGTATCTGCCTTGTGGATGTGGCAAAATGGCTGTTGCCGAAGCCACCCTTGCCGCCTTTTGCGACAATTACAGGCTCATCATCCGAAATATCCGCCATAATTCTGCCTGTTTCGGCATCCTTTACAAGTGTACCGCGCGGCACGCGAATAACCAAATCCTCGGCACTTTTGCCGTAGCAACGGTTCGCGCCGCCGGACTGCCCGTTATCGGCACAGTATTTACGCTTGTACCTGAAATCTGCAAGCGTTGAAAGGTTATCGTCGGCAACCATAACGATATCGCCGCCGCGACCGCCGTCACCGCCGTCGGGGCCGCCTGCGGCAACATATTTTTCACGGTGGAACGACACCTTGCCGTCGCCGCCGTTTCCTGCCTTTATATGCACTTTCGCAAAATCTACAAACATATCCCCAAACCTCCGAAATATATACACTCATCC
>CAZIEH010000146.1:0-2961 GCA_964538695.1 uncultured Eubacterium sp.
TCATGCCTGTTCCAAGAAAATTGCGAATTACTGTTTTACCAGCAGGGAGCCTTTCGGGCGGCTGTTTTTATATCGTAAAATATGGTATAGTAACGCCCCATACAGTGACATTTGCCGCTGTATGGGGCGTTTGGCATTGTGAATTATAACAGAAATTAAATAACGCGGATTATGGATATACCGAATTCGCCTGTTGTAAGCTCTGCTTTAACGCTTAACATATCGCCGACCTTTGCATTTTCGGGGATATATACAACGCCGTCTTTAAGCTCTGCACCGTCGATAAGCGATTTCGAAATGCTGAATACAGGTGTCTGTGCGGCATCGTCATCAAGCACGCTTGCGCCTACCTTAACGGCAGTGCCTGCTTTAACACGAATGTCAACATTGTCCATAATAACTTGACGCATCGGCTTTATTGTGGTGTAAACAACAAGGCGGTAACCCTCGTCAAGGGTATCGTGCAAGCTGTCGGTAGCGGTCAGAACCTTGTCGACAGCAGGAACAATCAGGTTACCCTCTGCCTTTTCGTGATGCTCATAGGTATGGCGGTAGAAGGTGCGGTTAAGCTCTTTGCCGAAATTGATATTTACTTCGGTTTCTTTGTCGCCGCGAGCCTCTACAAATAGGGTATATTCGCCGTTTTTGCAGAAAGCATTGAAACGCACATCTTTGTATTCCATATTGGGGATTGAGCGAATTGAATGTGCATGCATCGGAATGTATTGGTTGAGCAAGCAAAGCTCATAGAAAGACTCGCCCGCATCGTCCAAAGAGGGGCAGTTGGGCAAGAAGTTCCAGTGCTGATAGCTGTATTCCGAGTCAACACCTGCGTGCATCCAGTTAAGGGGGTCAACAAGCGGTGCGCCTGCCATAACCCAAATAAATGCACCCGAAAGACCGTGGTTTGCACCGCCGAGAACATTCGAAACATGGCTTACATCCCAGTTTATCGAGTGGCGAGTGCTGTTGCCGTATTCGGTCAAAAGAATAGGCTTGCCGTCGCTGTTGGGTACAAGCTCTTCATCACACCATTTGCAAATGGTATCGTAATCAAGGCAATATCTGTGAATAGCGTGGCGAGAAATAATGTCGGGCGCGAGAATGTTTGCCTTTTGCATAATTGCGCCGAAGTGCATTGTTTCTTCAATACCCCAAATTTCAACCATACCAGCAATTGCGGAACGGTCGAGGAAGTATTTTGTATAGCGTGCCATAGATGTCCAATATGCAATGGCATCGCCGTTGATAGCAAAATCATAGTGATTTTCACTGTTGACATCGCTTGTTTCATTATAGAAGGTCAGGTACTTAACATTGTCACAGCCGTGGGTGAGTATAAGGTATTCAAGTGTACCGACTGCCGCTTTGGCATAGTTGTAAATATCCTGCGGCGCGGCGCAAACATTTTTGTCCTCTGTAAGGCCCGTAACGGGGAACCAATCGTGGACTTTATGACCGACTTTCCAGCCGAAGTTCAGTTCAACCTCAACACCCTGCTCGCGGAATGCTTTACAATATTCAACAGCCGACTGCATTTCGGGGTTATCAAACTGCCAATCGCCGTTTCGGTACTGTTCAAGTGTGTCGACAACCCAGTCAATCTGGAACCACATTCTGACACAGTGGGGCTTTGCTTTCTGGATATGGTGCTTTTCAAGCTCCCAATATACTTCGTTGTAGCCCTCGCTCTTACCGTATGTCGAAAGTGCGGTGGGAAATACATTACAGCCCGCGCCGATGTAGTCACTATCAATTACATCGTGTTCGTCAATAACTGCCGAACGAACAATGGTGTCTGTAAATACACTGTCGATAACGGCGCCTTTTTTAATTTCAAGCTTATAGCTGTTTGCCGCTGTTTCATCAAATGAAATTGTGTAAATTTTTCTGCCGTCATAGGTTTCGGTTTCTTCAATACCAAAGTTGATTTTCTTATTGTCGGCATAAATTGCATCAACCGTTAAGCTTTGCGCAACGGCAATAATTTTTCCAACGAAAAGTGTTTTGTCGGCAGTGTATTCCAACACAATATCACTGTCTGCTTTAACAGCTTTTTCATCGTTAAAAGCATCGTTTTTGCCGAGATAGCAGGCAAAACCGCTGTAATCGCCCGTAATCTGCGGTACAATTTCGGCAAAAGCATCGTTTGCCTTTAACATTTTGCGCAGGTTAGATTGTACATTTTTATACTCGTTGAAAAGTGCAATTCGAGCTATACGCGCAATTTCGTCGGCAGGACAAGCCGAAAGGAATTTTATACCGAAAAAGCGTGCCGAACCCTCAGCATCGTAAAGAACATCGCAGGGGACGGACATAGGATTATTTCCTTTAAAATCCTCATCGGGGCTTCTGTAATATTTTGCAACAAGATTTTCTGCGTTATACAGCTCATCTTCACTGTTGGCGGCATAAAGCTCAAAGTCATTCAGTGCATAGTTATCTGCGCCCGAATAACCCGATATGCAAATTTTTTCAATATCACATACTTCACCGAGGTCGTATGTAAAGCTGAACGGTGCGCCCCAGAAGTCGACATGTCGTAAAATGCACTTGTCATCTGTTAAAATGGGCAGATGATGTTCACCGAAATCCCTTTCAATTTCGATTTTGACAGGCTCATCGGAAAGCGGTGCAACCTTAGGCACTTTACCCTGTAAAAGGTTTGTACCAAGCTCTTTCGCCTCGCCGAGAGTTAGTTTTTTCCATTGAAAATTGCTTGTTTTGATAATAGGCATAGGATATCCCTCCATCCTTAAATATTATACCCAAGGCAATGTTACCCCAAAATGCAATAAAAGTCAATAACAAACATCAAAAAAATTGTATTAAATGGCAAAAATATTTTATTGAATAACAAAAAACCGACCCCGAAGAACGGAGTCGGCAAAATTTGCAAGATAAACAATTATCTCTTTGAGAACTGCGGTGCACGGCGAGCGCCTTTGAGACCGTATTTCT
>CAZIEH010000147.1:0-2829 GCA_964538695.1 uncultured Eubacterium sp.
CTTCCACATTGTATTTTCGCATAAGACCGTACAGAAAGTCAAGCCTGTTTTGCATATTTTCAAGCTCTTGCGGCTCAAAATTCAGCTCGGCAAGAATATTTTGCGCCGACTGCGAGATATCCTGTAATTCTATCACTGCCGCCGAAAGGCGTTCGGAAAGTGAAGAAACCTCGCTTGAAACACTGCCGAGACGAACAATATCGGCAGAAATTTCCGCAAGCTTTTCAACAGGTGACACACCCTCTGCGTTATCTGCCCCAAGCGGTAAAAGAATATTCGTAAGCTTTTCGGCTTTTTCAAGCATTGCCGTCTTTTCACGCAGTGACGAAACCTCGCCCTCGGTTATATTCGCTGTTTCCAGCTCGTTAATCTGATAGTTAAGCAAATCCGACTCTTCGTCTTGCTTTTTTACAGCCGCAAGCGCGGTATTAAGCTTTTTTCTGACAGCGCGAAACTCGTCGAACGATGCCTTATAATCGGCAACCAAGGCTTCGTTTTTTGCGAATGCATCAAGAAAGCCGATATGATTTTCGGCGCGCAAAAGCAATTGGTTATCGTGCTGACCGTGTATATTGACAAGATATTTTGATATTTCTTTAAGCACGGCGGTATTAACCGGCATACCGTTTATACGGCAATTGGTTTTGCCGCTTTTAAGCAAGGTGCGCTGTATAATATAATCGCCGTCGTCATCAAAAATATCGTATTCGCCGAAAACCTCGGCACATTTTTTCGAAACATCGGTAAAAACCGCGGTGATAATCGCCTTTTCGCAACCGTTACGAATAAGCTCACGCGAGGTTCGTTCGCCGAGAATGGCATTTATCGAATCTATTATTATAGATTTACCTGCGCCCGTTTCACCTGTAAGAATATTTAAGCCCGTGTTAAAAATCGGCTCGGCATTTTCAATAACGGCGATGTTTTTAATTGTAAGACTTTTCAGCAAGACAATTCAACTCCGACCGATTATTCTAAAATTTCCTGTAATTTTTCAACCAAGCGCTGTGCCGCCTCGGCATCCTCGGTAATAATTAAAATTGTGTCGTCACCCGCAAGTGTGCCGACGAACATATCTGAATACAGTGCATCTATCGCCGCACAAGCCGCAGATGCGGTGCCTGCATAGCACTTAACTATAACATCGTTCATAGCCGCGTGTATGCTGATTGCGGATTTTGAAAAAATGCCCGTATATCTTTCTGTGCCGACCTTTGCGGCGGAACGGTTTACGCAATAGCGATAATTGCCGTCGGTATCGAAGGTTTTTATAATGTTAAGCGCCTTTATATCGCGCGAAACGGTCGCCTGTGTTACATTAAAGCCAAGAAGATTAAGCTCTGACTGTAGCTGTTCCTGCGTATTTATAACCTTATCGGAAATAAGGTCAAGCAGTGCCATATGTCGGTTATTTTTCATTTTTACTTCATCCTTTCAACTTTGCTGAATTTTTCTTTCAAGCCTGTCCAAAATTGACTCTGAACGGTATTTAACAAGCTTTACTTTAACATCATCACTTTCGATTTTAACGGTATCATCAGCTGATATTTCCACCGCATTTTCGCCATCGACAGTCAAAAACAGGCGTTTAACACTGTCAACCTCGGCTGTTACCGAAAGCTTTACATCGGCAGGTAAAATAATCGGCTTTGTAAAATACTCGTAAGAGCATATCGGCGTAACCAAAATGTCATTAACGCGTGGGTCTATTACAGGTCCGCCCGCAGAAAGCGAATACGCCGTAGAGCCTGTTGGTGTTGCGATTATCAGCCCGTCGGCACGGTAGCGCAGTAAATGCTCGTCGACGGAAAGCTTTATATCCACCATTCTCGAAAGCGCGCCCTTAGATATAACAATATCGTTAAATGCCTTGTATTCACTGACTCCATTTGCTGTTTTATGTATAACGCGCAGCATCATTCTGTCCTCGACAGTATAGTTACCCGACACAATTTCGGGTAGCTTATCTATATCCTGCGGTTCTAACGAGGCAAGATAGCCTATTCTGCCTGCGTTTATTCCAAGCACCGGGCAGTTGTTTCGTGCCGCCTTTTTTGCGTTGTGCAAAATAGTGCCATCACCGCCGATTGCTATAAGCATATCAGCCTTATAGATATCGTCGCACACGCAAACACAGTCGTTACCAAGCTTTTCTGCCGTTTCACTGTCAACAACAAGCTGTACTGAGCTTTTCAGCACCAATATGACCCGTTCGGCGACCGACAGCGCATTTTTCTTTGCAAAGTTTATTACAAGCGAAATTTTTTTCATAAAAATCCCCCTTTAAAGTGCCGTGTGCGATGCCATTACCACCGCCTCGACAGCCTCTGCCGATACATTGCACCCTTGCTCGCCCTTTTGCAAGTGAACAAGATATTCTATATTGCCCTCGGGACCTTTAATGGGCGAATAATCAAGCCCCAAAACCGAAAATCCGTTACTCTCAGCAAAGCTTATTACACCCTGTACAACTTCTTTATGAACGGCTATATCGCGTACAACGCCCTTTTTGCCGACCTTTTCCTTGCCTGCCTCGAACTGCGGCTTTATTAAGCACACAGCCTGTCCGTTATCGCGCAAAAGCGGCAAAAGTGCAGGCAATATTTTCGAAAGCGATATAAAAGAAACATCGACCGAGGCAAAGTCAAGCTTATCGGGCACCTGCTCGGCAGTAACATATCTGAAATTTGTTCTTTCAAGATTTACCACGCGACTGTCGGTTCGAAGCTTCCACGCAAGCTGACCGTAGCCGACATCTATCGAATAAACTTTTTTTGCGCCGTTTTGCAGCATACAGTCGGTAAAGCCGCCCGTGGATGCACCGATGTC
>CAZIEH010000148.1:0-2772 GCA_964538695.1 uncultured Eubacterium sp.
CCTTGCAAAACATAGACACTGTAAGTCGTTGCGATGTGTTTATATATGTAGGCGGTGGTGTCGACAAATGGGCACAAAAGCTTTTAGATGCCGCACCTAACAACAACCGACGGGTAATATGCCTTAGTGAGCTTGTACCGGTCATACATCTTGACGGGCATAGTCACGACCACGCACATCACGACCACGAGGGCGAGGAATTTGACGAGCATATTTGGACTTTGCCGAATAATGTCGAAGTAATAGCGAGCAAAATAGCAAGTGTACTGTGTGAAATTGACGAAAGTGATACCGAGTATTACAAAGCGCGGCTTGCAAATTACAACGCACAGCTTAAATTGCTTTACGAAAACATCGGCGAAATTGTCGAAAGTTCGCAAACCAAAACGCTGTGCTTTGCCGACCGCTTTGCATTTAGGTATCTGGCTGACGGATACGGGCTTAATTATTTTGCGGCTATCGACGGTTGCGAGTCAGATGCCGAGCCGACACTTGCCGCACTTAACAATGTTATAGACTGCATACAAAAAAACAACCTTTCCGTGGTGCTGTACACCGAAAGCGGTAGCCCCGATATTGTTAAAAGAGTTACCGATATAACGGGGGTTAAGGGACTTATGATGTATTCCTGCCATAGCATAAGCGGTGAACAGCTTGCCGACGGTGTAACATATATAACAATGATGAAACACAATACAGAAGTTTTAAAGGAGGCGCTGAGCTGATGAAACAATTGGAAATTTCAAATTTAAAATTATCATATGACGGCAAAACAAGACTTCGCGATGTCAGCTTCGGCGTAAACGAAGGCAATTATATATGTATAGTCGGTGAAAACGGCGCGGGCAAAACGACACTTGCAAACGCTGTTCTCGGTCTAAAACAGCCCGACAGCGGCAGTATAGCTTTGCTCGGCATAAATCGCGGTGATATAGGCTACCTTCCGCAGCAAACCGATATACAGCGCAATTTTCCCGCAAGTGTTATGGAAATTGTTATGACAGGCTTTTTAAATGCCAAACGACACAGCTTTTTTTATACGCGAGCAGAGTATAAAAAAGCGCACGAGGTTCTTGCAAGCCTTGGCATAGCCGAGCTTTCAAAAGAATGTTACCGCAATCTTTCGGGCGGTCAGCAACAGCGTGTTTTGCTTGCGCGCGCAATTTGTGCCGCATCGAAAATGCTTGTGCTCGACGAGCCTACCGCCTCTCTTGACCCTGCGGCGGCAGAGGAGCTGTACTCGCTTGTAAATAAGCTTAACAAAAAGCAGCACATTACTGTTTTAATGATAACGCACGATATTTCGGCGGCAAAAAAATACGCAACGCATATACTGTATTTGTCCGATGAAACCGCGTGGTTTTCTACCGCCGCCGAGTTTTTCGGTGATAAAAACAATGCTGACGGAGGGGATATTATATGACAGAGCTGTTTATTATGTTTACCAACCCCGTCGTTTTGAAAATTGTTGTCATCGCACTTACCGTAGGCGTTTTGATTTCGCTTTGTGCATCGCTGCTTGGTGTAAGCCTTGTGCTTAAAAGATATTCTATGATAGGCGACGGACTGTCGCATGTCGGCTACGGTGCATTGGCGATTGCATCTGCACTGAAGCTTGGCGGCGAATATCGGCTTGAGGTGTCATTGCCGATTGTTGTAGCCGCTGCATTTCTGCTTTTAAAGCTCGGCTCAAGCACCAAAATTAACAGCGACGCGGCGATTGCAATGTTTTCCACCGTTTCAATAGCAATAGGCACAATTTTGTTCAGCCTTTCGGGTGGAACGGCAGGGGATGCCTGTAACAGCCTTTTCGGCTCGGCATCGCTGATAACCGTAACAACCAAGGATATGTGGCTTAGCATAATTCTCTGTGCCGTGGTTATCGCCGTGTTTGTACTGCTGTATCATCGTCTTTTTGCCGTAACCTTTGATGAAAAATTTATGACCGCAGTCGGTGTAAATTCGGGTGCGTACAATTTGCTGTTGGCACTTTTAACCGCAGTTACAATAGTGCTTGGTATGCAGATGATGGGCGCAATTATGATTTCGGGTCTTATAATCTTTCCGCCGCTTTCGGCAATGCGAGTTTGCAATACCTTTAAAAGCGTTATTGTTGTTTCGGGCATAATCTCTGTTATTTGCTTTGTCGTGGGATTTATAACCGCCTGCGTTTTACAGCTACAAACAGGCCCCGTGGTTATTGTCGCAAACTTTGTCGCGTATATCTTAATCGGCGCGCTTTCGGCGCTCAGAGCAAAAAACAACAGATAAGCTAATTAGGTAAGCCCCAAGAGCTCGAAACTCTTGGGGCTTTACTATGTTTGCCAATACGATGCCGCATATTTCGGTTTGGTTATTTACAATTTGATAGGTATTGCTCTGCTGTTTTTGAGAAAACTGTTTTTTTACAGTTTTCCTTTACCGACATAAAACGATAGATGGCTTCTGACTTATCCTCCGTAATATATGCCTAAAGACAAAAAGAAATCGGGTGTCCTCTACCAACTCTCAGGTTGGTTAAGAATACTCGATAGGTTGCGGGAACAGGATTTGAACCTGCGGTCTTAAATTTTCTATGCGGAGAAAATATTCGGTCATCTCGGCGGCTCTGACACTTCACCGAAGTGTCATTCACTACCGTCTCGCCCTGCGATTTATTCGCCCTCGGGCTCATAACCCTACGGTCGCTGTGTACAAAAAAAGAGAAACCCATTCGTATGATGAGGTGCCGTAACGAAGGTTTTGAAAACAAGTGGTAAAGACAATCGTTAC
>CAZIEH010000149.1:0-2766 GCA_964538695.1 uncultured Eubacterium sp.
TATCGGTACAGTATACAAATATCGACTATACTTTGTAATTATATCAAATTTATAAATAAGTTACAAGTAGTTGCGGCAAACTTTCCTAAAAAAAGACATTTTTTAATCTGCAATCGGTAAATTCATATACTGTAAGACAAAAAAGAAACGGCAAAAATGTCGTTCCTTTTAATAGTCAATCTGTTTTATGCGTATTCTAAACAGCAAAAGCATTATCACATCAATACAAAATACATATTGGCAAACCGCTGTTATAATAATTCGGCTTTTGCTTAATCCATCGGTATTTTCTAATGAGCGCACAACTGCATAGACACTTACAATACCATTTACAAGCAAAGAGAATACATCGAAAATAACCAATGCAATAAAAACGGGAGCAAGCATAAAAGCCATTGCAAGCGAAAAAAGTCCGACTACAAAAATTAAAATGTATGCAGGTATTTGCGCAAGCTTTATTACAAGTGCGTAAATAACAAGCTGTTTCGGGCTTTCGTTCGAGGTGGCAACGAAAACAATATTGCATATAACCGCCGCAATAAATACAAAAAATAAAATAAAAAGATTGATTTTAAGCGGCAATTCGGGAATAAGCGACTCCAAAACAACCATGTACGGTAAAATGAGAGTCGGCAAAAGTAACAGTTTACGCATATTTGCTCCTTATTTAATGTAAATTGTAATAAAAGCAAAATCCCGCCCACTTTTGTGAACGGGATTTTTGGAGCTGATAACCGGATTCGAACCGGTGACCTCGTCCTTACCAAGGACGTGCTCTACCACCTGAGCCATATCAGCAAAGCGTTCGACATATTTGTTACCGAACAAATAGTATTATACGCTAAAAGCCGACGAATGTCAAGTGTTTTTTTAATTATTCATCAAATCGTATTTTGCAAAGTCAAGTTACACTGTTTTTAACCGATAGCGGTAATATCATACGGCGTGGTTTGATATACAAAATAGTTAAGCCAATTGGAATAAAGCAAATTCGAATGACCGCGCCAAGAAACAACAGGCGGCTTTTCGGGGTCATTATCGGGAAAATAATTTTCGGGGACTGCTATTTTCTTACCCTCGGCAATATCGCGCAGATACTCGTTTTTCAGCGTATCCGCATCATACTCCGAATGACCCGTTATAAAAATCTGCCTGCCGCCGTCGGTAGATACAGCGTACACCCCTGCCCTATCAGACCGAGCAAGGATTTTCAGCTTACCGCACGCGAGAATATCCTCCTCGTCAACGGTGGTGTGACGCGAATGAGGAACCATAAACCTGTCATCAAAGCCACGCAAAAGGATTGAACGCTTGTGAACGGCATAATGCTCGAAAACGCCGAACATTTTTTGCGGCAGCGGTTTTTTCTTTATACCGTAGTGATAGTAAAGCCCTGCCTGCGCGCCCCAACAAATATGAAATGTACTGTGAACATGGGTCTTGCTCCATTCCATAATTTCACAAAGCTCGTCCCAATACTCAACCTCTTCAAACTCCATTTGTTCCACGGGTGCGCCCGTTATAATCATACCGTCAAAGGTTTGCTTTTTAACATCGCCAAAGGTTTTGTAAAAAGCAAGCATATGGTCTGCCGAGGTATTTTTCGAAATATGGCTTTTGGTATGAATAAGCTCTAATTCAACCTGCAACGGTGTATTACCAAGCAGCCTTGAAAGCTGTGTTTCGGTTTCGATTTTTTTCGGCATAAGGTTTAACAACAATATCCTAAGCGGTCGAATATCCTGCGTTATCGCCCTTGTTTCGGTCATAACGAAGATATTTTCGTCGTTAAGCACCTTAACCGCGGGCAGATTGTTCGGAATTCTAATCGGCATTTACCACTAAGCCTCCATTTCGGCAAGTGCGTTTTCGATATCTTTTATAAGGTCCTCTGCACTTTCTATACCGCACGAAAAACGAACAAGGTCGGCAGGAACGCCTGCTTTTTCAAGCTCGATATCCGACATCTGGCGGTGCGTACTGCTTGCAGGGTGCAAACAGCAGGTGCGCGCATCTGCAACATGGGTTTCGATTGCGGCAATTTTAAGATGCTTCATAAACGATTCCGCCGCTTTTCTGCCACCCTTTACGCCAAAGCTGACAACGCCGCAGCTACCGTTGGGCAAATACTTGCTTGCAAGCTCGTAACAATCGTCACCCTCAAGCGACGGATACTTAACCCAAGCGATTTTATCGTTATTTTTAAGATATTTTGCAACTGCAAGCGCATTTTCGCAGTGCTTTTTAATGCGCAAATGCAGGCTTTCAAGACCGAGATTTAAAATAAACGCATTTTGCGGCGACTGAATAGAGCCGAAGTCACGCATAAGCTGTGCTGTTGCCTTTGTAATAAATGCGCCTGCAAGACCGAAGCGTTCGGTGTAGGTTATGCCGTGATAGCTTTCGTCTGGTGTGCAAAGACCCTCGAACTTTTCGGGGTACTTTGTCCAATCGAAACGACCGCTGTCGACAATGCAACCGCCGACCGCGGCACCGTGACCGTCCATATACTTGGTTGTGGAATGGGTTACAATGTCTGCGCCCCATTCGAACGGGCGACAATTTACGGGTGTTGCAAAGGTGTTGTCAACAATTAGCGGTACACCGTGTGAATGTGCGGCATCGGCAAAACGCTCGATATCCAAAACCGAAAGTGCGGGGTTTGCGATGGTTTCGCCGAAAACAGCCTTTGTATTATCACGGAAGGCTGCATTAAGCTCTTCATTTGAGCAGTCGGGAGAAACAAAAGTAAACTCTATACCCATT
>CAZIEH010000150.1:0-2743 GCA_964538695.1 uncultured Eubacterium sp.
TCACAGTGCAGTATTGTGCGTTCCGTAATAACACCGCCTTATAAAATATAAAAAGAACATTTGTTCTTTTGAATTATACCCCATTTTTCTCCGTTTGTAAAGCATAATTTTGCTTTCATAGCATCTTTTTAAAAAATTGTGTATTGTTTTTTGACAAACCGCAGTATGCTGTGCTTGATAAATTTGCAAGAAAGTGGTATTATATAATAAATCAATGTGGGGAAGTGTGCGGTGTGACGAAAAAGCAACAACTTGCGCTGTCGGCGGTAGAGGCGCTGAAACAAAAATATCCCGATGCAAAATGCTCGCTTAACTATGAAACGCCGTTTCAGCTTATTGTCGCCACGCGACTTTCGGCACAGTGTACAGATGCAAGGGTGAATTTGGTAACACCCTGTCTTTTCAAGCATTATCCCACAGCCGAAAAGATGGCAGCCGCAACCGAGGACGAGATTGCCGAAATTATTAAAAGCTGTGGTCTGTTTCGTTCAAAAGCGCGTGATTTGGTGCGTATGGCAGGCGAAATTTGCGAAAGGCACGGCGGCGTTTTGCCCGACAGCTTTGAACAGCTTACGGCACTTTCGGGCATAGGGCGCAAGACCGCCAACCTTATTATGGGCGATATTTTCGGCAAGCCTGCGGTGGTTGCCGACACGCACTGTATACGCATTTCGGGTCGCTTGGGACTT
This sequence comes from uncultured Eubacterium sp., assembly GCA_964538695.1. GTDB lineage: Bacteria > Bacillota > Clostridia > Oscillospirales > Acutalibacteraceae > UMGS1532. Next base: position 690 of record CAZIEH010000150.1, read on the forward strand.
ACGGCGGATACCGACCCCAAAAAGGTGGAATTGCAACTGAAAAAGCTGTTGCCGCCCGACGAGTCGTCGGATTTTTGCCACCGAATAGTAATGCATGGCAGAGATACCTGTACCGCGCGTTCGCCACGGTGTGACGAATGTTGTATGGCGGATTTTTGCCCCAAAAAGATTAAAAAGAAATAACACGGCAAACGCCGTTGGGAATGTGAAAATATGAATATACTTTGCATAGGCGATGTTGTCGGCAAATTAGGCTGCGAATATTTAAGAAGCAAATTGCCGACACTTAAAAAACAACTTAATATAGATTTTTGCATAGTCAACGGCGAAAATTCAGCCGAGGGTAACGGCATAACAAGGGATAGCGCAAACAGCATTTTTACAAGCGGTGCAGATGTTATAAGCGGTGGCAACCACACTATGCGCCGACAGGAAATTTACACACTGCTTGACGAAAACGAATTTATGCTTCGTCCGCATAACCTGCCGAAAACTCTTGCGGGCAGGGGCGTAACTGTGGTGGATTTGGGCTATACACAGGTGGCGGTTGTAAATCTTTTGGGCAGTGTGTATATGGACAGTAACGACTCGCCCTTTTTTGCCGCAGATGAAATTATCGCTGATTTACACGAAAAGGGCATAAAAAACATTATTGTTGATTTTCACGCCGAGGCAACATCCGAAAAGCGCGCACTTGGGTTTTATTTAGACGGGCGTGTAACCGCCGTAGTGGGTACACACACCCATGTGCAAACGGCAGATGCACAGCTTTTGCCGAAAGGCACGGCTTATATTACCGATTTGGGAATGACGGGCGCTGTGCAGTCTGTTCTGGGCGTAAAGACTGATATTATTATTTCAAAGATCCGCGACAAGCTGCCCGTTCGTTTTCAAAACGAGCTGTCGGGCGAGGCGGCAATATGCGGTTGCCTTATCACGGTGGACAAAAACAGCGGTGCGGCAACAAAAATCGAAGCAATTAAGTTTTAAAGGGTGATATTTGTGAAATTAAGGGTGCTTTGCCTTTTAATGTCACTTGCGGCACTGATGTGCGGCTGTGGCGTAAAAAACACGGTGTCCGGCAACGAAAGCTCTGCCGTAAGCAGTTCAACGGCAAGCGAGGAAAAAACCGCAAACGCCGAAAAGGCGATTTCGATAGCGTGCAGTGTTACCGATTCATTTTGTCCGTACACAGCCGAAACGGCTATAAACCGCGAGGCTTCTTTACTGCTTTACGACTCTTTAATTCGGCTTGACAACAATTTCACACCGTATAATTGTATTGCAGACGAGGTTGAAAAGGGCAAAAAAACCGTTACGGTTACCTTAAAAAGCATAACCTTTACCGACGGAACGGCACTTACTGCCGACGATGTTGTGTATTGCGCGAATAAGGCGAAAAAATCGGACACAAAGTATAAAGACCGCCTTTCGGGTATAAGCGTTTCTGCGGCATCTTCAAATACGGTGGTTTTTACGGGCGAAAAGCAAGACCCGTATATGGTAAACCGTTTGGATTTTCCCATATATAAGGCAAATTCCGACAAAAAAAGCAGCAGTGACAAAATAGAAATACCGCCGATAGGCAGTGGCAGATATGTTGTAAACAGCGAAAAAACCGCATTTGTGGCAAATCCCGACCACTATGACAAGGTTACGGTTAAAAAAATAAATATAGTAAATACCCCCGATAATGATGCACTTTCGCACAATTTGGAAATCGGTAATATCAGCTGTTACTATTCCGACCTTGCAGATTGCACACTTTCACAGGTGCGTGGCGGTTATGAAAAGGTAAATCTTACAAATTTGGTATATCTCGGCGTTAATATGAAAAGCGGCGCATTTCCAAATGTGGAAATGCGACAGGCAATTTCGGCGGTTATCGACCGTGAAAAGATAGCCGACAGCGCGTTTTATCAAAACGCAGTCGCGGCGAATGGCATTTTTCACCCCGATTGGAAAGCCGCCCCCGACAGCGTCAGCGACAATTCTTCGGAAACAAATACAAATGTTTATCTTGCACAATTGGCAAAGATAGGATATAATAAGAA
>CAZIEH010000151.1:0-2713 GCA_964538695.1 uncultured Eubacterium sp.
ATGTACGAGGAGGAGCGTCTCGGCGGTAAGAGCTTCGGTTCTACCAAATCGGGTATCGCACCGTTTTATTCGGATAAATACGCAAAAATCGGTTTTCAGGTTTGCGAGCTTTTTGACGAAAAGGCTCTGCGTGAAAAGCTTGAGCGCATAATAGCGGTTAAAAATATCACCGTTGAAAATCTTTACCATAAGCCGGCAATAGATGTTGACGAGGTCTTTGCGCAGATGATGCAGTGGCGCGACGGCATTAAGGATATGGTCGGCAACACCCACGCACTTTTGCGCGATGCACAAAAGCAGGGAAAAACAATCTTGCTTGAGGGTCAACTCGGCTCACTTAAAGACCCCGACCACGGTATTTATCCTATGGTTACCTCAAGCTCTACAATTGCAGGCTTCGGTACAATCGGCGCAGGCGTTGCACCGTATGAAATAAAGGAAATTTACACCGTTATTAAGGCGTATTCAAGTGCAGTAGGTGCAGGCGCATTTGTAAGCGAAATTTTCGGTGAAGAGGCAGACAAGATGCGTAACCACGGCGGCGACGGCGGCGAGTATGGCGCAACCACAGGCAGACCGCGCAGAATGGGTTGGTTCGACTGTGTTGCGACACGCTACGGCTGCGAGCTTCAGGGTACTACCGATGCTGTTTTAACCGTTGTTGATGCTTTAAGCTATCTTGACGAAATTCCCGTTTGCGTTGCATACGAAATTGACGGCGAGGTTACAACCGAATTCCCTGTAACGGCAAAGCTTGAAAAGGCAAAGCCCGTGCTTAAAGTCTTAAAGGGCTGGAAGTGCGATGTTACAGGTATTAAAGAGTATGATAAGCTGCCCAAGGAATGTCGCGAGTATATCGAATTTATCGAGAAAGAAATCGGTTTCCCGATTAAGATGGTTTCCAACGGCCCTGCAAGGGAAGACATTATTATCCGTTAAGGAGAACATAGCTGTATGAAATTTAACGAAATCGGCAATGGCTTTGTCGAAGGCTTTTGCCTTTTAAAAACAGTTGAATTAAGAACTACTGCAAAGGGTATGAAGTACCTTGATATTACAGTGGCTGACAGCAGTGGCGAAATGAACGCGAAATATTGGAATTGTACCGATGCAGAGCGTTCTGTTTATTCGGCAGGCGATGTTGTTAAAATTCGCGGCAGTATATCGCCGTATAACGGTGTAGACCAGCTTAAAATCGAAAAAATTCGCCCCACAACCTCGGCTGATGATGTAAGTGTTGCCGATTTTGTACCGGGGGTGCAGTACGACCCACAGCAGATGTACGATACCCTGTACCAAATTGCCGACAGCTTTAAAGACGAGGAATTGCGACTTATCGTCACAACGATATACAGCCGTAATAAAGAGGCACTTTTAACCGTGCCTGCCGCATTTAAGCTTCACCACGCCGTGCGCGGCGGTCTGCTTTACCATGTTTTGTCTATTGTGCGCCTTTGTGAAAGCGTTTGCAAGGTGTATCCGTTTGCCGACCGCGAATTGCTTGTTGCAGGTGCTATGTTACACGATATTGCCAAAATACGCGAATTTTCGCTTAATAAAGTAGGGCTGGTTGAGGAATATTCGGTCTGCGGCAACCTGCTCGGTCATATACCTATGGGTGCAATGATTATCGATGATACCGCAAAAGAGCTTGGTATTTCCGACGAAACAGCAATGCTTTTGGAGCATATGATTTTGTCGCACCACGGCAATCCCGAATACGGCGCGGCGGTACGCCCGATGTTTCTTGAAGCAGAGCTTTTAAGTGAGCTTGACCTTATGGATTCGCGTGTATATGAAATCGCACACGCGGTAGACGGTATTGATAATAATACATTTTCTTCAAGACAGTGGGCGCTTGATAATGTAAGACTTTACAAGCATAATCGTGTAGAGGGTACAATCGACGCAAATCTGTTTTAATTGATACAGCGGCTTTTTGCAAAAATGTAAAAGGTCGCTGTAAATTTTTAAAATTCTCTATTGACAATTATTATTATTTAGTATATAATATCAATAGTGAATTTTTCGTGAAAGGTGTGGAACAATATTGAATACGGCTGACATCGCGCAAAATATGCAGGGTTGCCGAAATACGGTACAAAGAAATATCGTCAAAAACGCTTTGTGCGAATTGCATTGCCACACCACGGCAGAGGAGCTTGCAAAAGCCGTTCAAGCCGCAAATCCTACAATCAGCACCGCCACGGTTTACAGAAATTTAAAGGTGCTGGTGCAAAATGGCGAGGTTTTGCATATCCCTATGCACAGCGGTGCCGATTATTACGAGATAATGAACTATCCGCATTACCATATTAAATGTACAAAGTGCGGAACTGTGGCGGATATTGCCCTGCCTTTTATGCAGGAATTTCTGTCTAAGGCAAGGGCGGCTGAAAAAAGCTTTGCCGTTACCGACTATTCTTTAAGCTTTTACGGGCTTTGCCCCGATTGCAAAAACAAATAATTTTTTTGGAGGAACAAAATATGTCTAAGTATGCAGGAACAAAAACAGAAGCTAATTTGATGGCGGCTTTCGCAGGTGAGTCACAGGCAAGAAACAAGTACACCTATTTTTCATCCGTAGCGAAAAAAGAGGGTTACGAGCAGATTGCCGCTATCTTCCTTAAAACAGCAGATAATGAAAAAGAACACGCAAAGATGTGGTTGAAAGAGCTTGACGGCATCGGCGATACCGCAGGTAACCTTGCAA
>CAZIEH010000152.1:0-2707 GCA_964538695.1 uncultured Eubacterium sp.
GTGCTATTACAAGGCTTTACAGATGGGCAATGCAACAAAGGTTGTTCCCGTTGACAAGCTTAGCGTCGTAATTACGCTTGTATTGGCATTCATATTTTTACATGAGGAATTTACCGCAAAATCGTTTATCGGCTGTGTTTTCATAACAGTCGGAACGCTTTTAATGTCTTTATAATTGAAAGGAATGTTGACTTTTATGCAAAAAACCGAAAAATGGATATGGTTGCCCGAAAAGACGTATCCCGAAAACCAAACAACATTTTACAGCGGATTTTTTAGGGGCGAAAACAAAAGCTACACCGTGGCAGAGTTTAAAAGGAATTACAGCTTTTCGAAAAAAGTCACCCGTGCCGAGTTGCGTTTCAGCGGTGACACCGCGTTTAGACTGTACTGTAACGGCGATATTATTGCGACGGGACCTGCGTGTATCGGCGGCGACTATATTGCGATATACGACGAAAACGAGCCGTCGCTTGGCGAATTTTATGCATTTAGCACGGTTATAACGCCGAACTCAACCGACCTTAGCTTTTTCGCGCAGGTCAGACTTTCACCTATTCACCTTTGCGAATTTTCAAAATGCCACGGTGGCTTTATGCTTTTTGCAACGCTGTTTTTTGAAGACGGCAGTACCGAAACCGTATCAACCGATCAAAGCTGGCTTGTACGCAAAAACGGCGCATATAACGCGCCGCAGTCGTTTGACAACAGAATTACACCCGACGAATATGTTAATGCCGAGGTGTGCGAAAACTTTTGGAACAGCACAGATGCCCATATCCCCGTGCGCGAGGAATACACAGTTAAAGGCTCTATTGAAAGCTTTAAAATACAGCCCAAAGAAACGAAAATCGTAACTGTTGAGTTTGACAAAATATACAGCGCTTTTGTAAATTTCGTCTGCAAAACATCGGGCACAGTAAAGCTTAAAATCTTTTGCCGAGAAGCAGACGATCACGGAACAACCGAAAGCGCTGTCTTCGGCAAGGACGGCGAGTACCGCGGCTTTTCTATGCACAGCGCAGGAAAAATGGTTATTACTGCCGAAAACAGCGGCTATGATGTTGCAACCGTTTACCCCGGTCTTATCGTGACCCACTACCCTGTTACCGACGAGGCGCAAACCGTTACCTCAGATAATGAGCTGAACGCGGTTCTTGAGACCTGCAAGCATACCTTAAAGATTTGCCGACAGACTATTCACCTTGACAGTCCGCGCCACTGCGAGCCGCTTGCCTGCACTGGTGACTACTATATCGAAACGCTTATGACACTGTTTTCTTTCGGCGATATGCGCCTTGCAGAGTTTGACCTAATGCGCACCGCACGCACCTTGGAACGCCAAAACGGTAAAATGTTCCACACCTCATACAGCCTTATTTTTGTTAAAATGCTGTACGAGGTGTATATGATAAGCGGTAGCATGGCAGTGCTTAAAGACTGCGAAAAAGCCCTTGCCCTGCTTTTAAAGCGCTTTGATACATATATCGGCGAAAACGGAATTGTTGACAATCCGCCTGATTATATGTTTATCGACTGGATTGTGGTCGACGGCATTACAATGCACCATCCGCCGAAGGCGTTGGGACAAACCTGCCTTAATATGTTCTATTTCGGCGCACTTGACAATGCCGAAAAAATATATACTGTTTTAAACAGGGCTGAAGATGCCGAAATTTGTCGCTCTAAAAAAGAGGTGTTACGCAAAAGCATTAACGCACTTCTTTTCGACAGCGAAAAAGGTATTTATTTCGAGGGTCTTAACACACCGACCGACCCCAAAGCTGTTGGCATATTTATGCCGCAAAATGTCGAAAAGCGCTACTATCTTAAACACTCGAATGTCCTTGCGGCATATTTCGGCGTATGCGACGACGAAACCGGCAAAAAGCTTATAGCCGCTGTTATGAATGACGAGATTGAGGGTGAAATGCAGCCCTACTTCATTCACTTTTTGTTTGATGCCGTTTATCGTCTTGACCTTTGCGACGAATATACCCTTGATATTTGTTCAAAATGGAAACAGCCGATAAAAAAATGTTCAAAAGGCTTGGTAGAGGGTTTTATACCGCCGCAGCCCGACTATTCCTTCGACCACAGTCACGCTTGGGGCGGCACGCCGCTGTATTCGTTACCAAAGGCACTTATGCGTCCAGAAATACTTAAAGCAGGTATGGCAGAAATTTCCCTTTCCCCCACTCTTTTGGGGCTTGACGAGGCAACTGCCGAGCTTTTAACACCCTACGGCAAGGTTGTATGCAAGCTTAAAAAAGGCGAAAAGCCACGCATATCTCACCCACCGCAGATTAAGGTTCATATTTCTTAACATCAAAAACACTGAAAGCCGTTTTGCTTTCGGTGTTTTTATTTTACACCGATTTTACACGCCACGGCTTACGGATTTTACCACTGTGACTTAAAATATGTTTGTAGTCAAAAATAACTGCAAAATTTTTTCAAGGAGAATGAAGAGAAATGAAAAGAATTATCAGCTTAGTTACAGTGGCAATTTTGGTACTTACCGCATTTACCGGTTGCTCGAAAAAAAGCAAAACAGTCGCAACAGACGGTTCAACCTCAATGAGCAAGGTTATCGGCGCATTAAGCGAGGCTTACGAAAATGAAACAGGCACAACCGTGACCTATAATGCAACAGGCTCGGGTGCAGGCATTCAGGCAGTACAAGAGGGTCGTTGCGACATTGGCT
>CAZIEH010000153.1:0-2583 GCA_964538695.1 uncultured Eubacterium sp.
CGGTACCGTTGACCCGTTCAGTCCCGCATTTTCCGCTTTTGTCTTTAAAATTCAGGCAAATATGAATAAGGCACATCGCGACAGAATTGCGTTTATGCGTATTTGCTCGGGTAAATTCGAGCGCGGTAAAGAGTATTATCATATGCAAGGCGGCAGGGCTTTAAAGCTTTCACAGCCGCAACAGATGATGGCGCAAGAGCGCGAGGTTATCGACGAGGCTTACGCAGGCGATATTATCGGTGTTTTCGACCCGGGTATTTTCTCAATAGGCGATACGGTTTGCGCACCGTCTAAGAAGGTCACTTTCGAGGGTATTCCCACCTTCGCACCCGAGCATTTTGCCGAGATTGAGCAGATTGATACCCTAAAACGAAAGCAGTTTGTAAAGGGTATGACACAGATTGCGCAAGAGGGTGCAATACAGATATTCCACGAGCCGTCATCGGGTATGGAACGCGTAATTGTCGGCGTTGTTGGTGTGCTTCAATTCGAGGTTCTTGAATACCGCCTTAAAAACGAGTATAATGTCGACATTCACCGCCGCGGACTTTCTTACCAATATATTCGTTGGGTTAAAAACAAGGATATTGATATTAAAAAACTGAACCTTACATCAGACACCAAGTGGGTTCAGGATATGCGCGGTAATAATTTGCTTATTTTCACTAACGAGTGGAATATTAGATGGGCTCTTGAAAAGAACGAGGGTCTGTTATTAGAGGAATTCAGCAGGGAGTAAGCGAAAATATTCTATAAATAATACAGCTTGCAGAGCAGCTTTCTTAATTGAAGAGTTGCTCTGCTTTTTTTATAATCAATATTTTAAATGTAACAACCGCAAAATTTCATATATTTAGTGTAAAATCAATTTTACCAATGTTTGTTTTTATAGCTTTTTGTTTTGTATTATATGTTGAAAGGCATATACGCAGGTGATATAATGAGCTAAAATAATATTTAAAACGAGGAGAGTTAAACATATGAAGATTTTAGCCATCGATGTAAACGGTTTAAAAAACGAATTATCATATTACACGGTAAAAAACGCTTGTGAAACTACCTACATTATAAAAAAAGACGATATTTCAAAAAATATCGATAAAATATCTGTTTGGGCTGACGAATTTAAAAATACGGTTGGAAAAGGTTATATGTTCTATCCAACAGACTGTACCCATGGTGTTGCACTTACGGAATTTACCAAGCGCGAGGATTGCCGTTTTGAGGGTGAGCTTATCTCTATGGCAATTGCTGGTGTCGGAGGCTGTGAAAAAGCGGCATATTTCACTGCCGTTACAATGGCATATGATTTACGCTTTTGTGCAGAGGTTAAAGAAAATACTTATTATTTAATACCGGAAATTTGCCTTGACGGTGACGAACCTGCTGAGGATTTGGTCTTCGCAATTAAAAAGATGCCCAACAAAAGCTATTCGGATATGGGTAAAGATTACAGAAACCGCTTATTATCAAGCGGATACATTCCGATAAAAGAACGGGCGAAAAATCAGCCTGCACTTAAATATGCGGCAGAGTCACCCGAATTCAGAATTAGAATGGGTTGGAAGCCTGTACCTACAAGGGTGTTACATCAAACAACTGAAAATGAACAGCCTTTAAAAGTTGCTGTGGATATAAAAACATTGGATAATGTAATAGAAAAAATGCATTCTGCAGGCATTGAAAAAACAGAAATATGTCTTGTTGGTTGGGGAAAAGGCGGTCATGACGGCAGGTTTTCGCATCAGTTCGTATATGGGAATGTTGGCGGAAATAATGTGCTTTATCTCAACTGTAATTTCACTGATTAAAAATACAGAAGCCGATAAGGCTTGATTTTTTTAAAACTCAAGCCTTATCGGCTTATAGAATAACTATTATTTCTATTTACTTGTTAAAACGGCAGTTCAATTTGTTGACTGCCGTTTTTTTTAAATAGCTTTATTATAGCTTTACCTTGTTTTTCTGCATATTTCACGGTATACGCCGTACCGCCTTTATCTTCTTTTATATAGGCTATACAAGTTGTCGAGTTGTCAACCATAAAGCGGTTGCGTTGTTGCATACAACCGATAAAGTATTCGTCTGCGATAACGATATATCCGTCGCATTTTTGCAAAATTTCATTATAACGCTTTTTTTCGGTTCGTCGCCAATGCTTTGGTTGGTCGCGGCAGGGGATAGCCAGCATCAGCTTTACTTCCGTATATTTTTCTTTTAATTCAAGCACGGTTTCGGCGGCAAGTGTATCAAAACCAAGTGCGCCGCCTGCCCAAAAGGTGGTAATGCCGTTTTCTATTAACTCGGGCAACAGCTTTTCAAGCTCTGCTTTAATTCGGGGATATTCTTTTTTATCTATTATTCTATGCCCTGTAAAACAGCAGGCGTTTTCTTTCAAAATATCACCCCGTAAAATCAAATTTATATTTCGTGTTATATTTTATCACACTTGTTGCAAAAACACAACAACAAATAACAACATTTTCAATTTGTTTACAAGTTTTATAACAAATGCACTGCTTTTGCACAAAAATAACCCCCTGCTTTTAGCAGGGGGTTAAGGTTATCCGTTAATTACATAAT
>CAZIEH010000154.1:0-2504 GCA_964538695.1 uncultured Eubacterium sp.
GTGTTGTCATTTGTAAAAAGCTTTCCAAAAACGGCTCTACGCCGAAATTTGTAAGTGCCGAGCCGAAAAATACGGGGCTGAGCTTTCCGTGGCGCACCTTTTCAATATCAAATTCATAGCTTGCGCCGTCAAGCAGCTCTATTTGGTCAACAAGGTCGCGGCGCTGATATTCGCCGATAAGCTCGTCAAGCTTTTCGGTGTCGGTAATATCACATTCTATCGCAGTCAGTTTATTCTGTCCGCGGTGAAACTCATTAAAAGTCAAAATACGGCGCTTATCGCGGTCAAAAACGCCCTTAAAATCGACACCGCAGCCGATAGGCCAGTTTACGGGATATGTGCCGATGCCGAATTCCTTTTCAAGCTCGTCAAGTAGCTCGAACGGGTCGCGAGCCTCACGGTCAAGCTTATTAATAAATGTAAATATCGGTATATCGCGCATTGCGCAAACCTTGAAAAGCTTGCGTGTTTGCGGCTCGATACCTTTCGCGGCGTCGATAACCATCACCGCGCTGTCAGCCGCCATAAGTGTACGGTAAGTATCCTCTGAAAAGTCTTGGTGTCCTGGAGTGTCAAGAATATTTATGCAATATCCGTCATACTCAAACTGCATTACGGACGAGGTTATCGAAATACCACGTTGCTTTTCAAGCTCCATCCAATCGGATACGGCGTGTCTTGCGGTAGCCTTGCCTTTAACCGAGCCTGCAAGCTGTATAGCACCGCCGTAAAGCAAAAACTTTTCGGTAAGCGTTGTTTTACCCGCATCCGGGTGAGAAATAATCGCAAAAGTTCTTCTGCGTGAAATTTCCTGTTTTAAATCTGCCACACTTTACTTCCTCTCGTTAAAAAACATTCCGAAATATATTATACCAAAGCGCGCATTATTATTCAACAAAAAAATGTCCAAAGCAAAAATTTCGCCTTGGACAGAATTATTTTAATTGTTATCGCACTTTTTAAACCCGAAAATCAGCTTTAGGACACCGCGGAAGCATTTTGGACTTTTTACTACAACAACTTTCACTATGTATACCCCCATTAGTATTTAGGTACGGCAAGACCGAGAACGATTACCGCGGCGGCAAGCAATATTATAAGTGTCTTTGTCGGACAATAGAAGGCAATAATTGTACCTGCGCTGACTGCGGCAAGGCAACGAAGACAACCGTAACGGCGTTTATACATATGCTCACCCCCTGCTTATCATTCTTTTACATTATATGCAAGGGTATTGATTGTGTTACAGTATTTCCAAAACGGCAAGCTTGCCGTTTTTTACCTCTACCGTGGCTTTTTCTGCACAAACCCTGTTGCTTAGTCCCAAGGGCGCACAGCAAGGCAAGGTGTAATCTGTCAACGGATATTCAAAGCCAGTAAGCGTTACGCCGACAGCATCTTTTTCAAGTGCGAAAACCGAAACATATTTACTGCGATTTTCAAGTGTCAGCGTGCTGTCTGTAAACTGCACTACTGTGGATTTATCATAAACCGTTATACTATTGTACGGATTTTTTGCACGCGATGCGGTGAAAATCGCTGATAAAGTATGGTCAAGTCTGCCACCGAGAGCGCAAAAAACCGCAATATCATTAAAATCGTTTTCGGCACAATAGCGCAAGCAAAGCTCAAAATCGGGCTCATCCTTATGCGTTGGATAGGAAACATACGGCACGGAATTTGGCTTTTCCAAGACAATAGAGTCAAAATCGCCGATTAAAATATCGGGCATAACGCCTGCCTCGGCACAGTTATCATAGCCGCCGTCAGCGGCAATGATATAGTCGAATTTTTTAATTTCGCTTTTAAACCATTCGCGGTCGAACTGCGTGCAACCGCACACAATCGCACACGATTTTACTTGCCCTTTATCTGCCATTCCTTTATATCCTTAATTTCATTGTAAATTTGTTTATAGCTATCGTATCGGCTTTTTTGAATTTCGCCGCCTTGAACAGCGACGATTACCGCACAATCCTTTTCGCAGGTGTGTGTACAGCTTGTAAAACGGCATTTGCCCAAATATGGCGCAAATTCCGAAAAACCTTCTTGCAAATCATCACGGTACAGCATTTCGAATTTTTGTATATCAAGCGATGAAAACCCGGGTGTATCAGCAACATAGCCGCCACCCGAAAGGGCAAAAAGCTGTGCAACACGGGTTGTGTGACGACCTCTGCCGAGTTTTTTACTGACTTCGCCCGTTTCAAGCGAAAAATCGGGGAACATCGCATTAAGCAGGCTTGATTTACCAACACCCGAATTACCAGTAAATACCGTAATACCCTCGTTATCGGCAATAAGCGAACGAAGCTCGCACAATGTTTCGAGCGCAAAAGCACTGACTGCAAAGGAAACAATACCGGCTTTTCGATAAATTTCGACCCAAGCCGATAAATCGCCGCAGTCGCATTTGTTAAAAACAACTATCGGTTGCACACCCTTGCACTGCGCAATGGCACAAAGACGGTCAATAAGCAATGCGTTTGGGGACGGCGTGTTTT
>CAZIEH010000155.1:0-2478 GCA_964538695.1 uncultured Eubacterium sp.
GCTATATAAACCACCAAGCGCAGATTGTGGACTATCAGCTTTTCACGCACCTCGTTGCCGCAGGTTTCAAGCTCCGAAAGCAGCTCAGCCTCCTCTTGCGGTGTGTATGGCGGCGGCAGACTTTCGGCACCGTTTATGTAATGACAATATTGCCTTTTGCGCATATGCCGCAAAATTTTCGCTAAAATATTTTTAAAAAATTTCATAAAATCATCTCCGAAATCAAATTGCATCGTACGGTAGCACAGCCTCGTAATCACCTTTAATATCCACATTGCTTACGGCAACATAGATATCAATCGGCACAGCCTCGTTTTTTATAAATGCGACAGCACTGTCGGGCAAAAAAGCGTTCAGCATACCACCGCCCGAAACGGTGCCGTACGGTATAACACGGCGCGGCTTTTTTGTCATTTTAAACGGCGCACCGCGGCATTTGTCTATAACCATAACCGGCTTTTGCGAAAAAGGCTCTTTCAGCTTGTTTCCGCTGTCGATAAGTGCCGAAACGGTTACAACGACATCTCCGTCTGCAATTCGTACATTGCACATCGGTACAATATTTCGTCGTTTAAATCGCACAAACAGGGTAAGAACAGCGTAAATCACCGCGGCGGTTACAACAAGCACAGGCGCGCTTATGCGGTAATAAACCGCCCCGTTCGCGACATGCAAATCCGTTACATTGAAAAAGTGCCGAAAAGCGGATACACAACCAGAAAACAGCATAGCCGAAATATACTGAAACGAAAGCGCAACCGCAAACATCCTAAAAGACAATTTCGCAAAGCATACCCACACCATCAATGCGGCAACTGAAAGCCTAAAAAGCCCGACAGCAAGGCTCGGCATTTCGGGCAAAAGTATTACAAGCGACGACACCGCACCGATTACCGCCGCGACAAGCCTGCGCCGAAAAGCCGACGGTAGCTTTGAAAGCCTTGCGGTAAGCGAAAGCAAAAAATAATCTATTGTAAAATTAAGGCACAACAGTACATCAATATAAATCGGCAATCAGGTTCCCCCCTTTTTTTCTAATATTAACACCGTCAGCGCACGAAACCTGCCGAAAAAGCACACCGAAAAAACATTTTAAAAAGATAGAAAAACAAATTTCAAAAATTTTTGCCGTCTTGCACAGCCGTCACCGAACAGTAATAAAATTATATGTGTTTACATACAATTAACCAGTTATCCTTGTGGGAGTTGATTGTATGAAAGAGCCGACACTAGAACGCGCAATATTGCTTGGTAAATATATCGCGGAAAATAAAACGACAGTGCGCGCCACCGCCGCAAAATGGGGGATTTCAAAATCAACGGTACATAAAGATGTATCCGAACGGTTGAAATACGGTAATCCTGTTTTATATGCAGAGGTGCGCAAGGTTTTGGACATCAACAAAAGTGAACGGCACATTCGCGGCGGAATGGCTACAAAAAAGAAGTACAAGGGACATTTTTAAGCCTTTGGGCGGTATTGCGATAATTTCGGCAATGCCGCCTTGCTTTATAATTTATGTTTTTAGTTGTAACACCTAACGAGGTACGAAAAAAGCCGCGCAGAACACTTCTTTGCCGCACAGCGCCGCTTGGTGGCAAGACATACCGTATACTTGATTTACCGGTCTACCGCGGCAAGCCGTTATGGAACGGACTTTTTGCTGACGAGCCGCTGATAATCTCAGAAAAGCTGAACATTCCGCAAGGCTTTAGGGTATACCCTACTGACAGCTGGCGGCGCACACTTTGTAGCACTGCCTTGCAGACGGTTTTAAAGAAAAAGCGTTGCAAGCTGACCGTTTACGACGAAATCGGCTTGTTTGCCGCGGAGCTTGTGAATATAGCCACTGCCGCGGCATCAACCAATATTATTACTAAAAATCCATACGCATATGAAAAAATAAGAAAGCACTGTTATATACAGCACGGTTGCTATATTACCGTCAACGCACCCACTGACGGTGACGGCATTTTTTACGCCCCTTACGAACCCCCACCCTGCGCCGACGGCATAAAAATCATTTCACCGCAGATAATTACCGACAGCAATATCTTTATACCAAAGCCTTACTGCGGTTTGCCTGCCGATATACCGCAGCTTGCCGTTTCAGAGGCACTTTTTAACGCAAATCTACTGCAAGTCGAACAGTTTTTGCCGTTAATTACAGCCACTATCGAAAAATAAACCTCGCAGCTATGTTAAGTTCTTGACAAAAAACAAAAAAAGATAATATAATATTGCGTCTTGACTTTAATACTTTAGCGTACTAAAATGTTTAAGTAATTAGAAAAGTTTGGATGGGAGATGAAATTTATGAGGATTAGACGATTAGTGAAACAAGTAGCATTTATTTCAACAGCGGCGTTAATTAGTTTAGGGTTATCTGGATGTGGCTCTGCATCAAAAGCAACAAATAGTGCAGCAAGTGGTGAAACACAAGAAGTACCAGCAGAAAGCAGTGCAGCTTCTAAAGA
>CAZIEH010000156.1:0-2472 GCA_964538695.1 uncultured Eubacterium sp.
CTTTTTCGGCGTACCCGTGTCGCCGTTCTTTCTAAGCTTTTCTATCCTATCGCGTAGCATTGCCGCGTGCTCGAACTCAAGCAGCTTTGCCGCCTGCTTCATTTCAGCGGTAAGCCGCTTTATCAAAAGCTCGCGTTGCATACGCGTCATCTGTTTTTGCGGTACGGAGTCCTTCGGCTCCTTTGCCGATATTTCTATTATATCCCGTACATCTTTTTTTATGGTTTTCGGCACAATACCGTGTGTCTTGTTATACTGCGCCTGAATTTCGCGGCGGCGCAGTGTTTCGGTTATTGCGCGCTCCATAGAACCCGTAACGCTGTCGGCGTACATTATAACCTTGCCGTCGGCGTTTCTTGCGGCACGACCTATCGTCTGTATCAGGGAGGTTTCACTGCGCAAAAAGCCCTCTTTATCAGCATCAAGTATCAGCACGCGCGAAACCTCGGGTATATCAAGACCCTCGCGCAAAAGGTTTATACCGACAAGCACATCAAACTCGCCGAGTCGCAGGTCGCGTATAAGCTCCATTCGCTCCATTGTATCAACATCATAATGCATATATCGTACACGAATGTTAAGCTCGCTTAAATAATCCGTTAAATCCTCTGCCATTTTTTTGGTAAGCGTGGTTATAAGCACCCTTTCGCCCTTTTCGACGGTGGTGTATATGTTTTCAACAATATCGTCAATTTGCCCGTCGACGGGCTTTACCGTTATTTCGGGGTCAAGCAAGCCCGTGGGGCGTATAACCTGCTCTACGATTTGTGCCGCGCGCTCGCGTTCAAATGCCTGCGGCGTGGCGGATACAAATATCGCCTGATTTACACGGCTGTAAAATTCATCGAAATTAAGCGGTCTGTTATCAAAGGAAGACGGTAATCTGAAACCGTATTCCACAAGATTTTCTTTTCTTGCACGGTCGCCGCCGAACATTCCGCGAACCTGCGGCAGGGTGACATGCGACTCGTCGACAAACAGCAAATAATCGTCGGGGAAATAGTCAAGCAGGGTAAAGGGAACACTGCCCTCGGGTCTGCCAGACAGCACGCGAGAATAGTTTTCAACACCCTTGCAAACACCTATTTCACGCAGCATTTCAACATCATATTCTGTCCGCTGGCGAATCCTTTGCGCCTCTATCAGCTTGCCCTGCTCGGTAAAAAAGTTTACGCGCTCTTCCATCTCCGCCAATATATTTTGAAGTGCCTGCTCCTTTTGGTCGTCGGGAACAATATAGTGCGATGCAGGGTATATTGCGGCGTGTGTCAGTCTGTTTTTCAGCTCGCCCGTAAGGGTGTTTATTTCGCTTATTCTGTCAATTTCATCACCGAAAAATTCCACCCGTATAGCCGTATCACCCGAATAAGCGGGGAAAATTTCAACCACATCACCGCGCACACGGAATTTATTGCGCACAAAGTTTATGTCATTGCGTTCGTATTGCAGTTTTACAAGCTTGCGCAAAAGCGTGTCACGCGGCATTTCGTTACCCACGCGCAGTGAAATTATCATATTACGGTAATCGATAGGGTTACCGAGGCTGTATATGCAGGAAACCGAGGCAACTATTATAACATCACGGCGTTCCGACAGCGCACAGGTTGCGGAATGTCGCAATTTGTCGATTTCGTCGTTGATTGCAGAGTCTTTTTCTATATAGGTATCGGTGCCCGGGATATACGCCTCGGGCTGATAATAGTCATAGTACGAAACAAAATATTCAACCGCATTATTTGGGAAAAATTCGCGAAATTCCGAACAAAGCTGTGCGGCAAGTGTTTTGTTGTGCGCAAGAACAAGCGTTGGCTTGTTTACCTTTGCGATAATGTTTGCCATAGTAAAGGTTTTGCCCGAGCCTGTTACACCCAGCAAAACCTGTTCTTTATCGCCGCGCAATACGCCGTTTGTAAGCTTTTCGATAGCCTCGGGCTGGTCACCCGTAGGCTTGTATGGGGATACAAGTTCAAATTGTTCCGTACCGTTCACCGCCTTGCATATACATATATTACAGTATACCACAATATTCGCCGAATGTAAACGAAAAGCCGCCGCCGAACATAAAATTTCGACCGCGACTTGTATTTTATATTACAGTGTATTTTACCCTTGCACCGTATTTATATTTCATTTTTTGATAATCGCAAAAGTGTTTATCCTTTTGCATTTCTGTAAAAAGCTTTATTTCCACATAATCGCCTCCGATTGATACTTTATAGTATCAGTTTGTATCAGTATACCGCCAATGTACAAAGAAGTCAAGAAAATAACGCTGTTGATTTTTGGGGTTCAACAGTGCTTTTTGAAATTCACTTTTTTGTATTGATGTTTTTAAAGGTTTTTGTTCGGGGTTTCCGGCTTGCTTGTGCTTGGTTTTTCGCCGTTCGGCATACCGTCGGGTTTTTCGGGCGGTGTTGTTGATTAAAAATCGTGTAAACTCACTTTCCTAACCTCTACACCTAAGTTATCCGC
>CAZIEH010000157.1:0-2337 GCA_964538695.1 uncultured Eubacterium sp.
ACATAGATAAAGGTTGTACCCAAGCGCTGGTGAAGCTTTGAAATCTCGGTACGCATCTGCGCACGGAGCTTAGCATCCAAGTTTGAAAGCGGCTCGTCAAGCAAGAAGACCTTAGGCTCACGAACGATAGCACGACCAAGCGCAACACGCTGACGCTGACCACCGGACAATGCCTTAGGCTTTCTTTCAAGAAGATGCTCGATATCAAGTGCGCGTGCGGCTTCTTCAACACGGCGTTTGATTTCATCCTTCGGGGTTTTGCGAAGCTTGAGACCGAATGCCATATTGTCGAAAACGGTCATATGCGGATAAAGCGCATAGTTCTGGAAAACCATCGCGATATCTCTGTCCTTAGGTGCAACATCGTTTACAAGACGGTCACCGATGTAAAGCTCACCCTCTGTAATTTCTTCAAGACCTGCAACCATTCGAAGTGTGGTAGATTTACCGCAACCCGAAGGGCCGACAAGGATAATGAACTCTTTGTCTTTGATTTCAAGATTAAAATCCGAAACGGCAACAACGCCGCCGGCATATTTCTTGTAAATACCTTTAAGTGTAACGCCAGCCATTACATAACCTCCAAAATGATACTATAAATACAATTATTTACCTATATATTATAGCAGACAAAATTCGAAATTTCCATACTCTGACTGCACAAATATTTTTATCTATTTTTGTGTAATATAGATATATCAAAAACAATGTAATGTTAAAAATAACCAATAACGATTTTGTATGTTAGTTATTATTGTATTGTTTGCTAATTCGACTTATTTCAACCTCTGTAAGCGCGCGGCACTCGCCAAAATCCAATTTGTCGTCTAACGGTACGCCACCGATGCTTTTGCGGTGCAGCTCATCAACACCCAAATCAAGCGTTCCGAACATTCGCTTTATTTGGTGGTACTTGCCCTCTTTTACCGTTACCGTGGCACGGTGATTATCGGTACTGTCAATGACCAAATCGGCGGGTAAACAGCGTTTGCCGTCGGCAAGCACGACACCGCTTTTAAATGCTTTTACCGCATCGGGTGTAACTGGCTTGTCCAAAACCGCCTCGTACACCTTTTCAATGCCGCTTTTGGGCGAAATTACACGGTGTGCAAAGTCACCGTCATTTGTAATGATTATAAAGCCCGTCGTGTCCCTATCAAGTCGCCCGACGGGAAACATACCCTTTTTAAAAAGCTGTGGCGGCACAAGGTCTACCACGGTTTCGCGTGATGAGTCCTCAGTCGCGCTTAAAACGCCCTTGGGCTTGTTCATCATAACATATAAATACTCGCGGTAACCCACAGTTTCACCGCAGAGTACAACTGTGTCGATGTCGCAATCAACCTTATAATCGGCTGTGCGTGTAACGGTGCCGTTCACCGTAACCTCGCCGCGCAGTACCGCTTTTCGCGCCTCACTTCTTGTAAGCAAAGCCTGATTTGCCAAAAATTTGTCAAGTCGTTCCAGCTTCAACAACCCAACTCCTTTAAATTCTCGTTCTTTTCTATTATAGGCATACTGAAACCGTCGTTTTCAATCGACGAAATATCGCCGCCTATTATTTTGCCGTCCTTAACCAAAACATTCGCAAAAACCTCTGTATAATCCGCAAAATCCGATATACGGTAGCTGTACATTACCGCCTTTTTGCCGCAAAAATCACCAAGGTCAAAGCCCGCCGACTTTTGCAGAGAATTGTACTCGCTATACACCTCGCCGAAGCTTTCGGGTATAACTATCGTCGTCGCGGTTTCGGTTTGACTTTCGGCATTGTACCCAAGCTTTGCCAAAAATGCCGTCCTGTCGGCAGTATCGGCACCTTTCGGATACGCTACACCGCCTGAGGTAAATATGCTTACGGCAAGAACCGCTAAAGCCGCGATAAATGTGATGCCTGTTGCAATGCCCCGTTTTGAAAGTTTAAGATTGACGACAAACATTTTAAATGCTCCTTTACTTTACATATTATCTCTAAATAATATGCCGTAAAAAAGCGGTTTATTACAAGCTTTCTATAATGCAGACCGCGTGTGCCGAAATGCCCTCGCATCTGCCTGTAAAGCCAAGGGTTTCCTCTGTCGTTGCCTTGACATTAACTGCGCCGCTTTCAATATTGCAGTCGGCGGCGATATTCGCCCTCATACCGTCAATATACGCCGCAAGCTTTGGCTTTTGTGCTATAACCGTGCAGTCTATATTAACAATTTTGTAGCCGTTTTGTGCCAACAGCTCGACCGTTTTTCGCAACAATATGCGCGAGTCTATGCCAGAAAAGGTGTCATCATTATCAGGAAAATGCTTGCCGATATCGCCAAGTGCCGCCGCACCCAAAAGTGC
>CAZIEH010000158.1:0-2303 GCA_964538695.1 uncultured Eubacterium sp.
TTGTAACATAATACAAATAGCGGCGTAATAAAACGGCGTAATATGTTAATTATTTAACATGTTTTTCGAAACAAGCTTGCCGATAACCACCGCACCTGTCGCCGCAACAATGCAAGCACCCGTTACAATACCCATAACTGCAAACGGTGCATTTACAGCCGCGGTTATATCAAAGCCGCTTTCGGTTTGGGTAGAGGCGAAAATGCAAACGGCATCGAACACCACCGCCGCGAGAACCGCCAAAACAGCAATGCCGTTGGCTATACCGGACGATTTGGAATTATTGCCCGAATAGCCGCCGATGCGAGGCTTTGAAAAGTCAAGCAGCCTTGAAAGATACCAAACAAGTGCAACCGCGACAATTGTTTCGGGTATCATATAAGTTGCATTGTAGCCGACCGAGTAAATTATACATTGGTCGTAAGGTATGGAAATATCGCGCCATACGGTACAACCCGATATTATGTGACAGAAATACCGTGCAAAGCACACAAGCGCCATACCAAGTGATATTGCAAGGCGCGTGTCGGAAATTTTCTTTCTGAAAACGCCTGCAAGTCCTATTACGCCGAAAGCGATGATGTAGTCGAAAAGCAGTATCATAACCACCGCCTGCCACGAGGTTGCATAGCTGAAATTTTTAAGACCCGTAAGCAACTGCAAAACACTGTAAACAAATGCCGTCACCGTGCCGCGCGCCACACCGTAGCGGTATGCGACAATTGCAACGGGTACCATACTGCCTGCCGTAACACTGCCGCCGTAAGGCAGGTCGACAAGCTTTATCATACCCAGCACAAACGAAAGTGCAATCATAACCGCGCTTTCACAAAGCCAAACTATATTGTTCTTTTTCATTTTTCGTTTCTTCCTTCTGAATTATTTTTTCGGCACCGAAGACAACAAAAAACACCCTGCCGTTGCAGGGTGAAAACCATAAGCTGTACCAAAAAGGCGACAAGCCAAACTAACATCTTCCCTACGCCGGCATTACCCGTATCAGGTTTAATGGGTTAGGCAAAACGCCCTCTCAGCCGCCGTAGCAGCACCCCGTGTTTTAATTGTCAAAAGTATAATATCACATTTTTTATAATTTGTCAATATTTGCGAATACTATTTTTAAAGGAGAGGATTTTTTATGGTGACAATTAAAAAGATTTTCGGCTATCAGCTTATAGATTCGCGGGCAAACCCAACGGTTGGCGCAAAAGTCGTTTTAAGCGACGGTAGCATCGGATTCGCCGCAGCACCGTCGGGTGCATCTTGCGGTAAATTTGAAGCACACGAGCTACGCGACGAGGACAGCACCGTTTACGGCGGTCGCGGTGTTTTAAAGGCGGTAGATGGCATAAACAGCGAGATAAACGCCGCACTTTCGGGGTGCTGTGTTTTTAATCAGCACGAAATAGATAAGCGACTTGTTTCTCTTGACGGCACCGAAAACAAGCATCGACTGGGAGCTAATGCAATTCTTGCTGTTTCTCTTGCCGCGGCGCGTTCGGCGGCAAGCAGTCTTAAAATACCATTGTTTAGATACCTCGGCGGTACGGCGGCGATTAGAACACCGATACCTATGATGAATGTTTTAAACGGCGGCGCACACGCGCAAAATAACATTGATATTCAGGAATTTATGCTTATGCCAATCGGCGCAAAAAGCTTTGACGAAGCACTGCGAATGGGTGCCGAAACTTACCGCACCTTAGGCGAGCTGCTTAAAAAGCGAGGCATTTCGTGCGGTGTCGGTGACGAGGGTGGCTTTGCACCGAACCTTGAAAATGACGAGGCGGCACTGAAACTGTTGCAAGAGGCTATCGAAAAAAGCGGATACACCGAAAAGCAGATAGGCATTGCGCTTGATGTAGCCTCAAGTGAATGGTACGAAAACGGCAGATACCACTGCCCAAAGCGCAACGAATATTTAACAAGCGACGAAATGATAGAAATGCTGTGCGGTCTTTGCGAAAAATACCCGATAATTTCCATAGAAGACGGTCTTGCCGAAGAGGATTACAGCGGTTGGAAACGACTGACGAAAAGATTGGGTGACAAGATACAGCTTGTCGGCGACGACCTTTTTGTAACCAACAATAAGCGTTTGCAAGACGGAATTGACGGCGGTTACGCAAACGCAATTTTAGTAAAGCCTAACCAAATCGGCACTCTCGGTGAAACGCTTGAGGTTATAGACAACGCCAAGCAAAACGGCTACAACACGATAATCTCACACCGTTCGGGCGAAACCGAGTACACCTTTATAGCCGACCTTGCGGTGGCGGTCAACGCAGGACAAATAAAAACAG
>CAZIEH010000159.1:0-2244 GCA_964538695.1 uncultured Eubacterium sp.
TATTTTAAATGACTGAAAATATTGCAATACTTTTAAAAGTATTATGTAAACAACTTAATAAAAACGGATATATAGAAGACTTATAAACAATTAACTGTAAAAGACTTTTCAGCAATAATAAAAAAACAATTGCCAAGCCGCGTATTTTTTGATATATTATTTATATATTCAAGGTCTTTGAAACTTACGGCAACGCTACCGTTCTATCGTGTCGCAGAAAAGCATATTTTTTACCGTTGAGGTGATTATATGATTTTACGAACAAAAAAACTTGTCGCCGCGGTAATGATGCTTTGCATAACATTGTGTTGTTTCACAACTTTAATAAAACGCGAATATGCCTGCGCCGAAACCGCCCAAAGCAAATTGCCGACAGTAATTATAGATGCTGGCCACGGTGGGTTTGACGGCGGTGCGGTTGCCGATGACGGGACGACCGAAAAAGTGCTTAATTTGCAAATATCCGTAAAGCTTGCGGAAATACTGCAAGAATACGGCTTTAAAACCGTACTTACACGAAAAAACGACACTGCACTGTGCGACCCGTCGCTGAAAGGCAGGCAGGGCAAAAACGCCGACCTTGCGCGGCGTGTTGAAATCGCGAACAGCACGCCAAATTCACTGTTTATAAGTATTCATCAAAACAAATTCGACTCTGAAAAGGTTTGCGGCTTACAGGTCTTTTATAACGGTGCAAGCGAAAAATCCGCGTCACTTGCTGAATGTATACAAAGCTCTGTACACCGCGACTTGCAACCCGACAACAACCGTGTTGCCAAAAGCGACACGCGAAAGGTTTACATACTTGAAAACTCAAAAATACCGACAGTTATTGTCGAATGTGGATTTATAAGCAACAAAAGCGAGCTTGCAAGCCTAAAATCAAGCTCGTACCGCTGTTCGGTTGCTTTTTGCATTGCGAACGGTATACTTGAATATTCAGCCGAATAAGTCGTCTGAAAATCTCGGAAAGAAATGGTGATTTTATGTCCCCGAAAGCTAAAAGTGTATATGTATGCAGTGAATGTGGCTATCAAAACCCGAAATGGTCGGGGAAATGCCCCGAATGCGGCGCGTGGAATACGATGAATGAGGAGATTCTGTCACCTGCCGTTTCCGCAATGTCGCCTGCCGCCTCGCGCAAGCGCGCAACCGCCTTGCCGATAAGCGAAATTTCAATAGAAAACGAGCATCGTTATTTAAGTGGGATTGCAGAGCTTGACCGCGTTCTAGGCGGCGGAATAGTAAAAGGCTCGGTAGTTTTGCTAAGCGGCGAGCCGGGCATCGGTAAATCCACAATTTTACTGCAAATGTGCGGCAAAATTGCGACAAGCTTTAAAATACTGTATGTTTCTGGTGAGGAATCGTCACGGCAGATAAAGCTTCGTGCAAGACGCCTTGGGGTAAATAATGACTCGTTACTTATTATGTCCGAAAACAACGCAGACGAAATTTGCGAATATGTTAAAGCGGAACAGCCCGACCTTGTTATGATAGACTCTATACAAACTATGAATATTTCCGAGCTTAACACTTCAAGCGGCAGTATTTCACAGGTTCGCGAATGTACAAATATGTTTTTGCGCACCGCAAAGGCATACGATATTCCGTTTTTTATTGTAGGTCATGTAAACAAAGACGGCGGAATTGCAGGCCCGAAGGTAATGGAACATATTGTCGACGCGGTACTGTATTTCGAGGGTGACCGCAATTATTCATACAGAATTTTGCGCGCAACGAAAAATCGTTTCGGCTCGACCAATGAAATCGGCGTTTTTGAAATGCGCGATAACGGTCTTAATGAGGTTGCAAATCCGTCTGAAATGCTGCTTTCGGGTCGCATTAAAAATGTTTCGGGTAGCTGTATAGCCTGTACTATCGAGGGTACGCGACCAATTCTTGCCGAAATGCAGGGGCTTGTTTGCGTAACCGGCTTCGGCACACCGCGCAGAATGTCGACAGGCTTTGACTACAACAGAATGAACCTGATACTCGCCGTGCTTGAAAAGCGAATGGGCTTTTATTTTTCAAACACCGATGTCTACTTAAACATAGTCGGCGGCTTGCGTATTGACGAGCCTGCAACCGACCTTTCGGTAGCGATGGCACTGATATCGGGTTTGAAAGAAATGCCTATCGACGAAACCACAGCGGTTTTCGGTGAAATCGGTCTTTCGGGCGAGCTTCGCGCCGTTCCGCACGCGGCAGAACGAATAAAAGAGGCAGAACGCCTTGGGTTTACAA
>CAZIEH010000160.1:0-2216 GCA_964538695.1 uncultured Eubacterium sp.
TGTCCTTATAGTATAATAAAGACTAACGACAGAAACCGCATAATATCAAGGGTTTCGAGGTTAGTCTTATTATTTTCTCAATTCATTTTCCCACCGAAAAAGTAATAAGAAAACAGTTTAAAATTGCTCATTGTAGATTTAAGACTAAAACTAATTTCGTATGTATGGGAGTTGATAACAACTGAATAACACTTGAAAAAGCACCGTTTCTATCTTTACAGAAATGGTGCTTTTTTTGTACCCAAAATTAGATTGGAGGGCAATTTATGCACGATAAGAATTATGAAGACCTTGCTAATGCAATCATCATACAGGCTGTAAAGGATTACCGAAGTACAAAATCCCCACAGGTCAGAAACGAAATAAAGCGTTTCTTTAAATCTGAATGGTTTACAATGCTTTCAAATGTTGACGGGGATATTATTTTAAAAAAATTGGAAAGTGAGGAATAATCAAAAATGGCAAACAAAGAATTATCTACTGATGAAATACAAATGATTTCCCTATCAGAGCTGAAACCTTATGAAGATGCTCCGTTTAAAGTTCGTGATGATGAGAATATGAAAGAGCTTGTGCAGAGTATTAAGGACAGTGGAATATTAGTTCCACTTATTGCACGACCCCACCCCAAAGGAGGTTATGAACTTTTGGCTGGACATCGTAGAGCAAAAGCAAGTGAACAAAATAATTTAGAAAAAGTCCCCGTCATTGTTAAAGACTTTGATGACGATACTGCTATCATTCTTCTTGTTGATAGCAATTTACACAGAGAGGATATTTTACCAAGTGAAAAAGCACGAGCTTATGAAATGAAAATGGAAGCACTTTCCAATCAAGGAAAAAGAAATGATTTAACCTCTCGCCAAGTTGGCGAGAAGTTGAGTGTAGAAAAAGTAAGCGAAGGCAGCGGTGATAGTCCTCGTAATGTTCATAGATATTTGAGGTTAAATAATCTCGTTGACAAAATAAGAGATATGGTTGATGACAAAACAATTCCTTTTAATACAGGTGTTGAAATGTCATACTTATCAGCAAAACAGCAAACAGAACTACTCGACACAATAGAAGCTGAAGCTGACACTATCCCCACTATTGACCAAGTACGGCAAATGAGAAAAAAGGCAGACGAAGGCGAACTGACTACTGCTGTTATGGAACAAATTATGCGAACTGAAAAGCCGGAAAAACTCAAAATATCTTTTGACGGGGATAAAATTAAAAAATATTTTCCACAAAATTATTCAAAAAAGCAGATTGAAGATGCTGTCATTAAAATCATTGAGAATTGGCACAGGCAGCAGATGAAAAAAAGACAAATGGAACGATAAGGAGGTTTTATATATGGTTGCAGGAATTATCGGTTTTTCTATCGGTGCAATCTTCGGTGTAACAATGATTTGTTGTTTAGTGGTTACAAGCGATGCAGATGACCAAATGGAAAAAGAACTTAAAGAAAGAGAAAATAACAAAGCCGACAGCGAATAAGAGTTGTCGGCTTTACTATTGGAGGTTTTATTACTGAAATGATTTACAATAAAAATGATGACCGAATGAATAGTAGCGGTTGTAAGGATATGACCGCATACAGAGCTATGAAGAATATTAAAAAAGAAGAACGGCGAGCCTTGATTGTTAAACTGAAAGAGCTTGCTAATCAGCACGGCTATGAAATTATAAGTATTATCCGGCTGAAAGAATTGGAGTGTGATGACTTTGGCAAATAAAGATTGTTTTGCTTATGGCTTCACAGGTTGCAAAATACTCACAGAACGTATATGCGATAATCGTGAGTGTAACTTTTACAAAACACATAGGCAATACAGAGAGGACTTGGGAAAGCACCCTCCCATTGACTATAAATACTATAAAGAAACAGGCGAAAAAGTATATTTGAAAAAGCGAGGTAAATAGAAATGGATAATAAAAAAAGAATTGTTGGCGGTTTTGAAATCAAACAGGCTTTCAGATTTGGTGGTAAAGAAATATTGCTTGGCGAAAATCTCAAAGAGCCTAACGGCAACTATTATATGTGCTGCTTTGCAGAAAGAAACGCATTTTATGAAAGATACATAGATGCTATAGCTTGTGATGACTACACAAAAATTGCAGAATTATATGCTTTGCGTATAACAGAACAAGTCGAAAAAATGAAAGAAAAAATTAAATCCTTTGATATTGATACTTCCCTCATCACTCCCGAAATGTGCGACAGCATA
>CAZIEH010000161.1:0-2200 GCA_964538695.1 uncultured Eubacterium sp.
CTCATCATAATTATCGGTTCCTTTCATAGCACCGAAAAGTGCATTTTTTGTTATTATAACACGCCGTATATTTTAAGTAAAGTAGGTAAAACAATTATTTTGTTAGGAAAACAATTATAATTGTCGGTTGCTGTCGGCTTTTTGGACTTCGGCTTCGCAAAATTCGAAAAGTGCGGTACAGCCTTTTAAAATGTCACGGCGGCAAGCTTCGAAATCTCTTGTGTACCAAGGGTCGGAAACATCGGATAGGTCGCCCGAAAAGCTCAAAAGCTTAGAGACCTTACAGTACGGGTCACTTCCGATGATCCCCATAATGTTGCGGACGTTGTTGCCGTCCATAGCGACGACAAGGTCGTATTTTTCGTAATCCTCGGCTTGAAGCTTTACCGCACGCTTTTTTGAACAGTCTATCCCCATTTTTTTGAGTATTTCACGAACCGGCGGATAAACCGGGTTGCCGACACCGTCGAATATTTCCTCGGTGCTTGTGGCCGATGAGGCCACGCGGTAGCGGTCGGAGGCACCGTTCTCTTCGCAGATTTTCTTAAAAATAAACTCCGCCATCGGCGAACGGCAAATATTGCCGTGGCAAACGAAAAGTATCTTAATCATATTTCAAGTGCCTCCTAAAATGCTATGTTTTGCTCTGATTTGCCCCCATTTGCCGAGCATATCAAAGCATTTATATTGCACCAAACTCTGTCACAGAAATCCGAAACGGGGCAAAATGTGGCAAATTGATGCCGTCAATCGTAGTAAAACCGTAGTAGAAATCGAGGGTTCTTACTACCGTAGTATTTCTCGACTATTCTATCATAAAAATGTGAATTTTTCATCTCCTATTTTCCAGACAGAAAAACGCCCTGCCGAAGCAGAGCGTCATCATGCATCATTATTAAATTGCTCGGAACATTTTTTGAGAAACAGGTTTTTGTCTTCCAACTTTTCCTGTTCTTTTCGAGCGTCTTCCAGTTCCTGCACTCTCTTCAGTTCATCCGTTGCATCGTCAAGTCCAAGGTGCGTGTAGGTGTTGAGCGTAACCCCAATCTCCGAATGCCCCATAAGGTACTGCAGGGTCTTGGGATTCATTCCCGACCTTGCCATGTTGCTGCAGTAGGTGTGTCTGCAAATATGAGGAGTGATATTCGGCATCTGCACTCGGTAAATATCGTTGTATCTCTTTACCATGTGGTTGAATCGATGTTTCCAAGCCTTTCTCCGCTATCTAAAAGTTTCCCTTACTTCATAGCAATATTTTGGTCGAGGTACTCCTCAAACGTTTCCAGCACCTTCAGCAAGGGTTCCGGCAGACGCTTATAGCATTCTTCCTTCAGTTCAGCAGGAACACCATAGAAGCCTTCCGCAATGCTGCCAGCAATTGCTGTCAGCGTGTCGCAGTCACCACCGAGGGATACCGCAGTTCGGATAACATCCTCAAAACTATCTCCCTCAAGGAAAGCCGTGATGGCCTCCGGCACTGTTTCCATGCAGGTTTCCGTATGATAATACCCTGGTCTGATCTCATCGCAAGTACGATTCAACGCATAACCAAATTCGTGTTCAATATATTCCTTAATTTCCGCTTTGCTATGACCTGTCCTTGCCAGGAAAATAGCACAGGCAGTTGCTTCAGCACCCTTGATTCCTTCCGGATGATTGTGAGTAACTTCAGCGGAAAGTCTTGCTGCGTGTCTGACAGCATCAATATCGTTATATAACCACGCAACCGAGGAAACACGCATTGCAGAGCCATTACCAAAACTATTATAAGCCTGGCACTGCGGATTACGGAGCCACTGTCGGAACATTCCCCCGTACCCGGCATTCGGATACATCTTTCCGAACTGACGCATACGATTAGCCAGGATTCGCAAAATCCAATCATCCGAGGTGCTCGGCTGTGCATCAAGAAAAGTCAGACCCACAGCCAGAGTCATTACGCTATCATCCGTATAGGTGGATTTTCGGGAGAACAAAGGGAAATCTTTGCTCTTGTTACCACGGTCAAATTCATAAGGGCTGCCGATGATATCACCCAAGATTGCCCCAATCATCTCTTGCCACCTCGCTTCTTATAATCTGCATCAATCTTCTTTTTCCAGTCAGCACTAAGCGGCGCTGCACACGCTCTTACGCTGGTAATTGCCTCGCTGATAACCTCATAGTTGAGTGCAGTTCCAACCTCATCACAATGATAGTT
>CAZIEH010000162.1:0-2104 GCA_964538695.1 uncultured Eubacterium sp.
GAATTGCCACGGTTTTTATGTCAATACCGTTAAATGCATCGTAATAAACCGCAGTACCCGTTGTAATGGGGTTGTAAAATGACTGATAAAGCTGAAAAAACACAACGAACGCCACCAACGCAACAGAAACAAATTTAATTATTTTACCGCCATAGCGTTCTTTCATTTTTTCATCCTCCAATCGTTACATATTTCTTTTGCCGTAATAAACGGATTTTCTTCACCGTTTACCGAAAAAGCATCCTCACGGCGCGAAAACCAAGTCTGCTGTCGCTTTGCATACCGTCTTGTGGCACGCTTTAAATTTTCGACGGCTTCTTCAAGCGAAATTTCGCCGTCTAAATACGCATACAGCTCTTTATGCCCAATTGCTTGTCCTGCGCCGTTTTTCTGCGACAGCTCGCGAAAGCGATCCGCCTCGGTAACGATGCCGTCTGCAACCATTTTATCCACACGGGCGTTAATTCTATTATACAAAGCCTCGCGCTCGGGGAAGGTTAATCTTAAATAACAGGTGTCATACGGTGAGGGGGTCGAACGCGAAAGCTCGTTTTGCCTTGTAAGGGTTATGCCTGTTGCATAGTAAACCTCCAACGCGCGGATTATACGGCGTGAATTGCCGACCTCTATGTGCATTGCCGCGGTCGGGTCGATTTTTTGCAGCTCGGCATACATATACTCTGCACCCTTTTCGGCAAGCTGCTGTGAAAGCCGATTTCGTATTTCTGTATTGCCGCAGTCGCAAAACCTGATATTATCGACAACAGAGTCGATATACAGTCCCGTGCCGCCGACCATAATGGGTATTTTACCGCGGCGTGAAATATCCGCGATTTCGGCGTGCGCACGCTCGACATAATCGGCAACGGAAAAGGGTGTTCCGACATCTAAAAAGCCGATAAGGTGGTGCGGAACCTCGGCAAGCTCGTCGGGTGTCGGTTGTGCGGTCGCGATAGGTATACCGCGGTAAATTTGCATAGAGTCGGCGGAAACTATCTCGCCCCCTAAAAGCTTTGCAAGCTGTATTCCAAGCGCGGTTTTACCCGATGCCGTGGGACCTGCCACGACAATCAGCGGAAGCTTTTGCACTTTTTTCGCACCTCACAATCAACTATGCTCTGCCGAACATTCTTTCCAACTGCGCCCTTGTAATTTCGACCGTTACGGGTCTGCCGTGTGGGCAATACCGTATTTTCGGGTCATATATCGCAGAGTTCATAAGCTTTTTCAGCTGTTCATCGCTTGATAACCAGCCTGCCTTGACCGCCGCCTTGCACGCAACGGTGTGGTATATTCTGTCAAGCTTTTCCGTCGCTACACTGCCGGTTTTTGTAAGACTTTCGGCAATTTCACTTAAAAGCGCAGTGTAATCCTCATTTTCAAGCATAGAGGGCACTGCGCGTAGCATTACCGTTCCATCGCCGTAATCCTCAAGCTCGAAGCCTGCCTCGGTAAGCAGTGAAATATTTTCTATAATCGCGGCATACTCGCCTTTTTCAAGTGTTACCGTAGCCGCCGTAAGTAAATACTGGCTTTGCGGCTGTGCCGAGCTTTTTTGTTGCTCGTACAAAATCCTTTCGTGTGCCGCGTGCTTGTCGATAAGCAAAAGTTTGTCGTCCTGCTGTGCCAAAATATATGTTTTAAACAGCTCGCCTATAAACCGCGGCGGCTGTTCGTATTCCACTTGCTTATTTTGTTCGTCTTGCGTCTCTTCTTCATCGACATATACATCGATATTCGTGTTTTTCAGCGCGCCGCGCAAAACCTCTTCATGCATACCGCCTGCTCTTTCAAAAGTGGGAAACTCGCTTTGTTCTTTAACTTTTTCGGCAGCGACATCATAATTTTTCGGGTCTGCAACCGTAACCTTAAACCGCGGCTCTTGCGTTTTTCTCGATTGAAAATCGTCGGCTTTTACAGTTTCGAAAAACCCACCGTCGTTCTTCGCCTTTTCGGCAACAAAAAAGTCGTTGCTTTCGTTTTTTACGGGCAGGTGTACCGCCTGCGCCTTTTCGGCATCTGCGGCAAGCTCTGCCATAAACAGCTTCGTCGCGGCGGATGTTGCAGACTTGCCTTGCTCAAACTGCGGTCGTGAGGTATCTGC
>CAZIEH010000163.1:0-2012 GCA_964538695.1 uncultured Eubacterium sp.
GGCACAATACTGCACTGTGATTTAAACAATTTTTACGCCTCGGTTGCGTGCCACGACAACCCCGAGCTGCGTGACAAGCAGGTTGCGGTTTGCGGCGACCCGAACGAACGGCACGGAATAGTGCTTGCAAAAAACGCCGCGGCAAAGCGGCGCGGAGTAAAAACGGGCGAGGCTATTTGGCAGGCAAAGCAAAAATGCCCCAACCTTATTACCGTATTGCCTGACTTTAAAAGATATGCCTACTTTTCGGAAAAAGCAAGAGAGATTTACGAAGATTACAGCGACCTTGTAGAGCCGTTCGGTCCCGATGAGGCGTGGATAGATGTAAGCGGAAGTCGGCTGATTTTCGGCGAGGGTCGCGAAATTGCCGACACAATTCGCCGACGGATACGAAACGAGCTGGGTCTGACCGTTTCGGTAGGTGTAAGCTTTAACAAAATTTTCGCAAAGCTTGGGTCGGATATGGGCGATGCCGACACGACAACCGAAATTTCGCGTGCCGATTTTCGCGAAAAAATATGGCCACGCCCCGCAAACGAAATGATGGGCATAGGCCCTGCTGTGTATGAAAAGCTACGCTCACGCGGAATCACCACCATAGGTCAGCTTGCAAATGCCGACGAAAAAATGCTTGAAAAAGCCTTGGGCAAAAACGGCATTACTATGAAAAACAACGCCATGGGGCTTGACAGCTCTCGCGTGGCGCAGGCGGATTATCACCGAATACCGAAAAGCATAGGTCACTCTACAACGCGCAGTACCGACCTTGTGACAAATGACGAGGTGTGGCAAATACTGCTAATGCTTGCCGAATCGGTTGGCAGAGAACTGCGGCGCGAAAAGCTTGAGGCAACGGGGGTCGCACTGCATATACGCACAAACACGCTTAAAGTGAATGAACTGCAAATGCCGCTTGTTATGCCGACCGCATCGGGAATAGAGCTGGCAAAAAGCGGTATGTCGCTTTTTAAGAAGAAATACGACTTTATTTGTCCGCTTAGAAGTATAGGAATAAGGGCGATAAACCTTGTGCCGCAGACCGACGGTGCAAAACAAACGACTCTTTTCGAAAATGTCGAAAAGAGTCTTGTAAACGATAAAATAGAGCAGGAGATGGACAACCTGCTTGAAAGATTCGGTAAAAGGTGTATCTACCGCGCAACGCTTATAGGCGCAAGCAAGGCTGAGTCAGCCGCCCGCCCCTTTTCACAGATGTATAAGTAGCACTGCGATATAACGCACAATCAATCCCACAGCAAAAAATAACGGGATAAACATATTTACGGTGCGTGATTTAAACGGCTTGCCGTCGTAAAGCAGTGAAAGCGCAATCGGCGGCAACCAATATACAAAGGGGTTCATTTTGAAAGCACCGTAAAAATCACCGCGCATAACCATTTTCGCCGCCCTTGTCATACCGCACATAGGGCACTGTACACCGAAAAGCCTGTTCCAAACACAGCCTATATCAAGCACTGTCCAAACGGCTATAATCGCGGCGACGGTGCATAACAGCACGACGCCCCGTGTAGGCGGTTTTTTAAACCTCGGTTTCATACAGTCACCCCTTTTTATTTTAAAATTCACAAAAAGCGCAGTCTACGATACGGCAGACTGCGCCACTTTTTTAACATATACGCTTTTAATCTTTAAACGGAATACCGTTTGCATCCTTATCGATATTGCCTGCAAGAATAAGTATACCCTCGATAAAGCCCCAAATTGCGCCTATACCACAGCTGCAAAATGTAAGCACAATTTGTATAATAGCCTTGCCGGTGTAGCCAAGGTAGAAGTTGTGTATGCCATATCCGCCGAGGAAGATGCCCAAAAGACCTGCCGCTAATTTTGATTTCTGTGTTGCAGGGTCGGGCATTTGCTGAATAGCATAGCCGCATTTCATACAAACAACCGCAGCAGGGTCAACCTGCTCGCCGCAGTTTTGGCAATAGTTCATACCTGCACCCTTTTGAAAGCCGCAATTAACGCAGATAACCGCGCCGTCGTCAATG
>CAZIEH010000164.1:0-1959 GCA_964538695.1 uncultured Eubacterium sp.
ATACTTGAGTGTTGCTCTTGCTTCCATAGTCTATACTCTCCTTTCGACCGCTTATTTCGTAGTTTTCGCGCCGGCGTGGCCGCGGAATGTTCTGGTAGGTGCAAACTCACCGAGCTTGTGACCGACCATATCCTCCGTGACATAAACCGGAACATGCTTACGACCGTCATGCACCGCTATTGTATGTCCGACGAAATCGGGGAATATCGTAGATGCACGGTCCCAAGTCTTGAGAACTCGTTTTTCGCCTGCTTCATTCATCTTCTGGATTCTTTCGAGTAACTTAGGTTGCACGTAAGGACCCTTTTTGAGACTTCTTCCCATAATTACTTTCTCCTTTCGTCAGCCTTATTTATCGTTGCGACGCTTTACGATATACTTATCGGTGCGTGCATGCTTTTTACGGGTCTTATAACCGAGAGTAGGTTTACCCCAAGGAGTAACAGGACTCGGACGACCGATGGGTGATTTACCTTCACCACCACCGTGGGGGTGATCGCACGGGTTCATAACAGAACCGCGAACTGTGGGACGCCAACCCATATGGCGTTTTCTACCGGCTTTACCGATATTGACATTCTCGTGCTCGGCGTTGCTTACCTGACCGACAGTAGCCATACAGTTCTGCGGAACATTGCGAAGCTCGCCTGAAGGCAAACGAAGAAGTGCCATACCGTTTTCTTTAGCCATAAGCTGTGCCATATTACCGGCTGAACGGGCAAGCTGTGCGCCCTTGCCGGGGTAAAGCTCAATATTGTGCAAGAATGTACCGGTGGGGATGTTAGCAAGCGGAAGTGCGTTACCGACCTTGATATCGGCATCGGGACCGCTGACAACAGTGTCGCCGACTTTAAGACCGATAGGTGCGATGATGTAACGCTTCTCGCCGTCCTCGTACTGAACGAGGGCGATGTGTGCGGTACGGTTCGGGTCGTACTCGATAGTAAGTACGGTTGCCGGAACACCGAAACGCTCACGCTTGAAATCGATTACACGATACTTTCTTCTGTTACCGCCGCCGCGATGACGAACGGTGATTCTGCCGTAGCTGTTGCGACCGGCATTCTTTTTAATAGGCTCGAGCAAACTTCTTTCAGGTGCTACCTTTGAAAGACCGGAATAGTCGATAACGGTCATTCCGCGTCTGCCGGGCGTAGTTGGTTTATAATGTTTAATTGCCATTGATTTCACACTCCTGTTTTGGCTTAGCGGGGTTTGAACCCCCATACATTGCCCTGACTAAAAAGACGAATTACATAAGACCTTCAAAGAACTGAATGGGCTTTGCGGACTCTTTAAGTGTAACAACCGCCTTTTTCCAGGATGCGGTATAGCCACTGTAACGACCTACGCGACGCTCTTGACCGCGAACATTAATGGTATTTACCTTTTTAACATCGCCGTCTTTAAGACCGAAAAGCTCGATAACAGCATTGGCGATATCAACCTTAGTTGCATCCTTGGCAACTTTAAATACATACTTCTTCTCTGCGATTCCGGTCATACTCTTTTCGGTAATTACCGGAGCCAGTATTATTTCTTGAGCAGTTTTCATTATGCGTAAACCTCCTCAATTTTGGCTACGGCATCCTTGACGATAACCAAGGTATCGGCATTGATGATATCGTAGGTATTGATGGTGTTGACCTGTGCGGTCTTAACACCTTTGATGTTTGCGGCACTCTTGATAGCAAAAGCGTTCATATCGTTAAGAACGATGAGAGCCTTTTTGCCTGTGCCGATAGCTTTAAGACAATCTGCAACAACCTTTGTCTTGTACTCGGTAACATTGAGGTTATCGAGAACTATGAGAGAGTCATTTGCAACCTTGTCCGAAAGTGCGGACTGAAGTGCGAGCTTGCGAACCTTCTTATTAAGAGTGTAAGAATAGTCGCGGGGTTTCGGGCCGATTGCAACGCCGCCGTGTGTCCACTGGGGTGCGCGGGTCGAACCCTGTCT
>CAZIEH010000165.1:0-1907 GCA_964538695.1 uncultured Eubacterium sp.
CGCGTTCGCACCTACAAGACAGTGGGCAAGACCAAGTACTATTCCGATTGGAGCAGTGCAGTTTCGAAAAAAACCAAGAAATAGTTTTAACAGAATAATTACAGCAAAAGGGCTGTTCCGTCGAAATAACGGGACAGCCCTTGATTTATTAAAGCTTGTTAAGGCGTATTCGTGCAAGTGCAATTATGATAGAACAAATTGTAAATGCCTCGCAAATAACGCCGGCAAGCGAAAAAATCATAGCATTGTAAATAAGCCACGCTGTGCTTGTTGCAAGAATTATTATGCGCATAAGCAATGTGTTTTTACAGCCGTATGCAAATGTCGACGCATCCTTTGCAAGACCTATTAAGATGCTTTTTGCGCCATTCCAAGTCGCGACTGAAAACGCAATAAACAGTACCGAAAATATTATGCGTGTCACCGTGGTACTTTTTCCTTTTTCGACCTGCTTTGAAAAATATGTATTTCTTACACAGCCCACCGCATTCATTGCCGCACCCGTATATGCACCCAAAAGAATGTACTGTATGCCGAAAAACAGCTCGTTAAGCGTTCTGAAAAGAATTATCCTCTTGTGCTTTTTACATTGAAACGAAATAATACTGCAAACAATACCGATAAAGCCCAACGCTTGTACAAGCAGATTATATAGACTTAAATTTAAAAATTCCGACATTTTGTTTCAACCCCCATTGCGAAACTGCGAATTATATGTTACAGTATATAAAACAAAATGTCAATATTTGTTCGAAATGTTGAAAATCGAACAATATTGCGAACGGAGTGTTTTAATGATTAACGAACGGCAAGAGCAAATTCTGCAATTTATAAAAGAAAGCGGCAGAGCCTCTGTAAAAAGAATTGCGGAAAAATTTTTCGTAAGTGAAATGACCGTTAGACGCGATTTAAATTTTCTTAAAGACTCGGGATATATAGAACGCTATAACGGCGGTGCGGTGTACCTCGGTAACAACGCGTTGTTGCCGCTTATGTACCGCAGTGAGCTGCATAAAGCCGAAAAAGAGCGACTTGCTAAATATATTAAAAAATATCTGAAAGACGCCATTACCGTTTTTATCGACAGCTCGTCAACTTGCAGCTATGTCGTGCCGCTTTTGGCAGAATATAAGGGTGTTAAAATTGTAACAAATTCTGTTTACAGCTTGCTTAAAGCAGGGGAATACCATATTCCCTGTGTTTTGGCGGGCGGTGAATATAACGAACAGGATATGTGCCTTGTCGGCTCTGCGGTGTGCGAATTTCTGAAAAATATAAATATAGATATCGGCTTTTTCTCATCAAGCGGTATTATGGGCGATTTAATTACCGACGGCGATGAGCCGCAAACTGCTGTACGAAAAGCCGCGCTGACCTCTACCGAGGTTAAAATTTTTATGTTTTCGCGCGACAAGCAAAACAAAAAGCAACTGTATACACTGTGCCGCACGGCGGATGCAGACAAAATAATAATTCTTAATGAAGATAACGGCAGTTGAAATATGACGAAAAATGTTATATAATGGTTTTAAAAGGTATTGAGGAGTAATTTATGGAACACGATGCACTTGAAGCCGGCGTTTACGGCGGTCTTACAACCAAGGACAGTATAAAGCTTTTGATTTGCTATATTATAAGAAATCTTGGAACACCTATTCCACGCGATATTTTTTGTGCCGAGATGTACGGCGACGGTATTGCGAATTATTTTGAAATGCAAGAGGCATTTGCGGACCTTGAAAGAAAACAGCTAATTTTCGAACTGCCCGCCAAAAAGGATTATTATGATGCAACGCCGAAAGGACTTGAAACGGTACACGAGCTGAAAAAAATGATACCAGAGTATGTCCGCGAGCGCGCCTTTTTTGTTGCAGAAAAAATGATGCGCCGCATACATTATCAAGAGC
>CAZIEH010000166.1:0-1896 GCA_964538695.1 uncultured Eubacterium sp.
TTCTATGTCGGCGCACAAATTCCACGGGCCGAAAGGCGTGGGTGCGCTTTACTGTCGTCGCGGCATATTCCTGCCCAACCTTATCGACGGCGGCGCACAGGAGCGCGGCAGACGCGCAGGCACCGAAAATGTTGCGGGCATTGTAGGCTTGGGTGCGGCAATAACCCGTGCCAACGAAACAATTGACGAGCGCGCAGAAAAAATGTCGGCAATTCGCGACAGAATTATCGACGGTGCGCTGAAAATAGAAAAATCACGCCTTAACGGTGACCGTGAAAAGCGTCTTCCTGCGAATGTCAGCCTGTGCTTTGAGGGTATCGAGGGCGAGTCACTTTTGCTTATGCTTGACAGCAAGGGAATTTGTGCCTCCTCAGGCTCTGCCTGCACATCGGGCTCGCTTGACCCGAGCCATGTGCTTTTAAGCATAGGACTGAAGCACGAAACCGCGCACGGTTCATTGCGCCTTTCGTTCGGCGAGGGCAATACCTTGGAGGATGCCGACTACATTTTGTCGGTTCTGCCCGATATTGTAGAACGCTTGCGCGTTATGTCACCGCTGTGGGACAGAATTAAAAAAGAAGAACAGGCTTAGGGGGTCGAATTTATGTATACAGAACAGGTTATGGATCATTTTATGAATCCGCGCAATATGGGCGAAATTGAAAACGCAGACGGCGTCGGCGAGGTAGGCAACGCAAAATGCGGGGATATTATGCGTATGTACCTTAAAATCGACGGCGGTGTTATTACCGACTGCAAGTTTAAAACATACGGTTGCGCATCGGCAATCGCCACAAGCTCGATCGCGACCGAAATGGTTAAGGGTCACACAATAGAAGAGGCAGTCGAGCTTTCCAACAAAGCGGTTGTTGAGGCTCTCGGCGGTCTTCCGGCACACAAAATCCACTGCTCGGTTTTGGCAGAACAGGCTATAAAGGCGGCTCTTGCCGACTATTACACAAAACAAGGCATCGACTACAAACCGATTCTCGGTGACCTTACAGAACACGATTGCGACCACTGCGAAAGCTGTGGAAAATAATCGTCAATAAAATAACCGTCAGTTCGCAAAATCCTGACGGCGGTAACGCGTAAAGCAGTTATCAAACAAAAAAACTACGGAGATGATAAATATGAAAAAAGCATCTACACGCACCGTAGTCGCAGGCGGTATTATTGCCGCCATGTACACGGTGCTTACTTATATTTCCGCGGCATTTTCACTGGCATACGGCCCTATACAGTTCAGAATTTCCGAATTACTGACCGTTTTGCCGATATTTACCCCCGTCGCCGTGTCGGGACTTACAATCGGTTGCTTTTTGGCAAACATAGGCAGTGCAAATGCGGTTGACCTTGTTTTCGGCACAGCCGCCACACTTATCGCGGCACTGCTCACACGCGCATTGCGCGGCATAACGGTAAAGGGTGTGCCCGTGTTATCGTTCATCGCGCCTATTTTGGTTAATGCCTTTACCGTGGGTTTCGAAATTACCGCATTTTTCGTAGAAAAATTCACCCTCGGCGCTTTCTTGCTCAATTCCTTTCAGGTAGGTCTCGGGCAAACGCTTGTAATTGCGGTACTCGGCGTGCCGTTTTATATGTTTTTGCGCCGAAACAAAAAACTGATACCGCCGCAAGACAAATAATTTCGCGGTGTGAAAATTCGGCTTAATTTCATTTTTCTTTCTTAGCTTAAGCGACGATTTGCGCAAAGAGAAAAGCTTAGAACCAAACACTAAAACCGACGATTTTCCTTCTGATAATCGTCGGTTTTTTTGATGACCGCTTATGCTCGTGACCTGTTCGATTCTCGTCACAAAGCTTGCAAAAAAATAAAGCTCCGATAAATCGGAGCTTTGGTGACCCGGACGAGAATCGAACTCGTGTTACCGC
>CAZIEH010000167.1:0-1797 GCA_964538695.1 uncultured Eubacterium sp.
CTCATAGCGTGTTTGAGAATTTCCCTTTCCTTTGGGTCAGCACCGTCCATCATTGAACCGAGTTTTGACATCATTTTATCCTTTGCTTCATCTTTTGAATAATATCTGTCATATCTTTCGGAATAATCTTTTTCGTCATTATCTCTTGAATAGTGACCCCTTACATAATGTGTTCCACGTCTTGCATAAGAACTTCCTTTATCGTCATAAGGGTAATGCTCGGAATATCCGTCTTTGTCTTCCAACATTTCAATTTTGCCAAGATTTTTTATTGTATCGGTTAGCTTATGTATCATATCTAAATCAGATGTAGACAATGATTTTCTATCTGCATAATCTTCTAATTCTGTACAAAGCATTTCTTTTAATTTATCCATATATTTCATAATTACAACCCCTTTCTAAGCTACACGGTTAAACACGATATTTGCGTTTCGTGTGTCAATTGCCGTTGATGTACTTATGTTTTTAACTGAAACTGTCACGCAACAACCACAAGGAATTGTTACGAATGTTTCAAACGATACATTCCAAAAGTCACCGATTGCCGCAGGTGTTACTGTTGCAACGGCATTGAGAACTGTTTCTCCGTCCTCTTGTAACGCTACCGTTATAGGCTCTACTGTGCCGCCTGTGGCGATTGCTATATTTGCATTAAAAGATACACGATAAATCGCTTTACAGCCGTTTGTAGCACCCTTTAAACGGAATATACCGCTATCTGTTCTGTGTGTGATGTAACCTTTGTTACACGCTCTATTTCCATTTAGGAAAAGAACGTTATCACCATTATTTATTGTTTGTGTTGGTGTAAATGAGTATTCGCTTGCCATAAAATCAAATCCTTTCATAATAAATTAGCGGTAGAATACTATTGCACCCTACCGCTTGTGTTAAACATTATCGGCTACTTAAAGCCGAACATTCGCAAGGTGCGAAAGTAGTTATCTTATTCGATTTTTAGAAACTTCCGCAACCGCTATTGCAACCGCAACCGTATGAAGCAGACCAAGGGTTACAACTTGCATAGGCAGGTATCGGCATAGGACGAAGTGCGTTGATAATATACTGATTTTGTGCTGACTGTGAAGCCGCCAATCTCAAAGCCTGGTTTTCGTCTCTAAGTGACTGTGCTTTTTCGTTTGCCATATAGTCAATAATTCTATCACCGACTTTATCAATAGCTTGTAATGTGTTGCAATTGTATGCTTGATTATCAAATCTATTCTGCATATTAGCTTTTTCTAAGTCACAGCAACAATTTGAAATTTGCTGTTGAATTGCATTGGTGTTAAGAATGCCTTGATTGGTATTTCTCTCAATGTTCTGTTGTGTTTCGCAACAACAACTTGCTAACTGTGTTTGAATTGCGTTTGTATTCTGCAATGCTTGATAACCTAAGTTGCATACAGCACCGTCAAGAGTTCTGAAGTTGCTGTTAATTGTGTTGTTAAGTGCAAAAGTGCTGTCACAAATGCCGTTGTTTATTCCGTCAAGTTTGCGTTCGATATTTGCAAAGTCTGTTGCAAGGACATATCCGTCAGTAGCTCCACCATTATTGTTGCCAAAGCCGTTGCGACCCCAACCGAACAATAACAATATAATTATCCACCAAGCGTTACCGCCCCACATATCGTCTCCGTTTCTGTTTCCAGAAGCAGCCGCAATATCGGATAATGAATATCCTGTATCTGTCATAATAAATCACTCCTATTTTTAAATTTTATATGCTAAATCAAGCCGTACGCTCTTGATAAAAGCCTATTTCATAAAAGGCACAATCTGTTGTGCTATTTG
>CAZIEH010000168.1:0-1785 GCA_964538695.1 uncultured Eubacterium sp.
GTTCTGCCTGTGTAAAGCACATGGTTATGGTGGACGATGTGCTTTACACAGGCAGAACTGCGCGTGCGGCGATGGATGCGCTTATAAAAAAGGGCAGACCCGCCAAAATACAGCTTGCGGTGCTTATTGACCGCGGTCACAGGGAATTGCCAATTCGCGCCGACTATGTGGGAAAAAACATACCCACTTCGGGCAGCGAGCTTGTGACAGTCGGCATACCGCCGTACGATGACAGCGTGTTTGTAAAGCTGTATTCTAAATGATTTTCACGGCGCGAGGCGCTGTTAAAATAAAAAAGGGAGACGATAAAATGAAACTGATTTACGATGTAAAAGACAAGCCGAGTTTCGGCAAGCTGCTTGTGTTCGCTTTACAACAGCTTCTTGCCATACTCGCGGCGACAATTGCCGTACCTGCAATTGTCGGTAACGGAATGTCAACCTCTGCGGCACTGTTCGGTGCAGGTGTGGGCACGCTGGTTTATCAGCTGTTCACCAAGTTCAGAAGTCCTGTTTTCCTCGGCTCATCATTCGCGTTCATAGGCTCTATGACAGCGGCTTTCGCAGGCGCTGTAAGCACCTCGGCAGGCTATGCCGGTATTATCATCGGTGCGTTTTTCGCAGGTCTTGTATATGTTCTTATTGCAATAATTATCAAATTTGTCGGCGTTAAATGGGTCAACAAAATTATGCCTGCGGTCGTTATAGGCCCGACAGTTGCCATTATAGGTCTGTCGCTTGCCTCAAACGCTGTCGGCGATGCTGTCGGTGTTGCAAAAAATGCCTCAGGCTCTTTCGATATGACACTTGAATCCGCATTAAAGCTTATTTGCGCACTTGTAACGCTTATTGTTGTAACCATTTGCTCGGTGTACGGCAAAAAAATGGCAAAGCTTATACCCTTTGTTATCGGTATTGCGGCAGGCTATCTGCTTGCAACCCTGTTCACCGTAATCGGCAATGCACAGGGTATAGAGGCAATGCAGATTATCGACTTTTCGAAATTCGCAAATATGCAGTGGTACCCCGACTTCACCTTTGTCGAGGCAATTAAGGGCGTGCGCGAAATCGACGCAACCTATCTTGTAACCCTCGCAGTTGCATATATTCCCGTCGCATTCGTTGTTTTTGCCGAGCATATTGCTGACCACAAAAACCTTTCCAGCATTATCGAAAAAGATTTGCTTGAAGACCCCGGTCTTGACCGCACACTTCTCGGTGACGGTGTCGGTTCTCTTGTCGGCGCGGTATTCGGCGGTTGCCCCAACACCACTTACGGCGAGTCCGTCGGCTGTGTCGCCATAACAGGTAACGCGTCTGTAATCACCATAACCGCAACTGCAATTTTGGCAATTGTATCCTCATTTATAGCACCGTTTGTAACACTGCTTTCAACCATTCCCTCTTGTGTAATGGGCGGCGTTTGCATTTCGCTTTACGGCTTTATCGCGGTCAGCGGTCTTAAAATGATGCAAAAAGTTGACCTTGACGATAACAGCAACCTGTTTACCGCATCGGTTATACTTATAGCAGGTATCGGCGGTATGGCACTTCGCTTTGGCGAGGTTACTGTTACATCTATCGCAACCGCGCTTATTCTCGGTATAATCGTCAATGTAATTCTTTCAAAGAAAAAGACAGCAGACGAAAAATAAAGCATAAATAATGTTGCCGCAGATATACTGTATGTCTGCGGCAACGGCATAGTTGTGTGAAAAATAAAAAAATTCGGCAATTTTCTTAAAAAGTGTTGACAAATGCCGCAACCTGTGGTATATTATATAGG
>CAZIEH010000169.1:0-1784 GCA_964538695.1 uncultured Eubacterium sp.
GGGTATGGATCTTGAAACATATCTCAAATACCTCGGTATTACAGATGTTGCCGATTTCAGAGCCAACTTCCGTCCGCAGGCAGAGCGCGCCGTTAAGGTTCGCTTGGCACTTGAAAAGATTGTCGAGCTTGAAAAGATTGTTCCCGAGCAGGCTGATATCGATGCCGAGTTTGAAACTCTCGCAAAGCAGTACAATATGGAGGCGGCACAGATTAAGACAATGATTCCCGAGGAAGAATTGGTTAAGGATATTGCCGTTCAGAAAGCTATCGACCTTGTTAAGTCGACCGCAAAAATAAAAGAGGTTGAGAAGAAGTCTGAGCCTAAGGCTGCCGCTAAGAAGCCTGCTGCAAAGAAGACAACATCAAAAGCCACTACCAAGACAGCAAAAGACGGCGAGACAAAGTCGACTGCCAAAAAGACTGCAACAAAATCGACTGCGGCTAAATCCACAACTACAAAGAAAACCGCAACAAAATCTACCGCCGCAAAGTCTACCACAGCAAAGAAAACCACAACCAAAAAGACCACGACAAAGAAAACCGAGGAATAATTGATTATTTTTTATCGGTTCGGTGAATACTTATTTTTAGTATAAAGGAGGATGCATCATATGAGTACAATACCTTATGTTGTTGAACAGACAAGTCGCGGCGAGCGTTCGTACGATATTTTTTCACGCTTGCTTAACGACAGAATAGTAATGCTTTACGATCAGGTTGACAACAATTCAGCCAGCCTTATTACCGCACAGCTGTTGTATTTGGAAAGCCAAGACCCCGAAAAGGACATCTCGTTTTATATAAACAGTCCCGGCGGTTCGGTTTCGGCAGGTATGGCAATTTACGACACAATGAACTACATCAAGTGCGATGTCAGCACCATTTGTCTCGGAATGGCGGCAAGTATGGGTGCGTTCTTACTCGCCGCAGGTGCAAAGGGTAAGCGCTTTGCACTGCCCAACAGCGAAATTATGATACATCAGCCGCTTGGTTCTGCCGAGGGTCAGGCAACGGATATACTTATCCACGCTAACCATATAAAGCGTATTCGAGAAACCATAAACGGTGTTTTGGCAGATGCTACCGGCAAGCCTATCGAGGTTATCCGACAGGATACAGAGCGCGATAATTTTATGACCGCCGCCGAGGCGTGCGATTACGGTCTTATCGACAAGGTTATCAAAAGCAGGTAATGCTATTAGCAGCCGAGTGGTATCACTCGGCTGCTGAAATTTATCGACCAACTGAAATTTCAGTCGATTATTGCAAGAGGTGAAGTTAATTTGTCAAACAGCAACGAAAATATCAGGTGTTCGTTTTGCGGCAGAACGCAAGACGAGGTTTCACGACTTATGTCGGGCAATGATGTTTATATTTGCGATGACTGTATAGATATTTGCTACGATTTAATACACGATCAGGTTCCGGTTCGCCGTAAGGTTGAAAAAAAGCAAGAGCATAAAACCGAAATTCCAACACCGCAACAAATTAAAGAGCATCTTGACGAATATGTCATCGGTCAAGACGAGGCAAAAACAACGCTTGCGGTTGCGGTTTATAACC
The DNA here is from genome assembly GCA_964538695.1 of uncultured Eubacterium sp. Taxonomy (GTDB): domain Bacteria; phylum Bacillota; class Clostridia; order Oscillospirales; family Acutalibacteraceae; genus UMGS1532. The sequence continues at coordinate 1,566 of CAZIEH010000169.1, forward strand.
ACTATAAGCGCATAAACGGCGGTGTCGAGGGCGTCGAAATCGGCAAAAGCAATGTGCTTATGCTCGGCCCCACAGGTGTCGGCAAAACCTTGCTTGCGCAGACATTGGCAAGATTTATAGATGTGCCTATCGCCATTACCGATGCAACCACCTTGACCGAGGCAGGCTATGTCGGTGAGGATGTCGAAAATATACTTCTTCGCCTTATTCAGGCAGCGG
>CAZIEH010000170.1:0-1782 GCA_964538695.1 uncultured Eubacterium sp.
CCTGCATATTCGTCCGGGTGACGGTATTGTAAAAACGATGGGCGGTTTGCACAAATTTACGGGCTGGAAAAGGCCTATACTGACCGACAGCGGCGGCTTTCAGGTTTTTTCGCTCGCAAAGCTTCGCAAAATTCAAGAAGAGGGCGTAACCTTTAATTCACATATCGACGGCAAACGCATTTTTATGGGGCCTGAGGAAAGTATGCAAATACAGTCCAACCTCGGCTCAACTATTGCAATGGCCTTCGACGAATGTGTCGAAAATCCCGCAACGCATAAATATGCCAAGGACTCTTGCGCAAGAACCTACCGTTGGCTTGTGCGCTGTAAAGAGGAAATGAAAAGGCTTAACTCGCTTGAAAATACAATAAACAAAAATCAAATGCTTTTCGGAATAAATCAGGGTGCAACCTTTGACGATTTGCGAACAGAGCATATGAAAATGATTGCTGAGCTTGATTTAGACGGCTATGCAATCGGCGGTCTTGCGGTGGGCGAGCCTGCCGAGGTTATGTACCATATTATCGAGCAGGTCGAGCCTTTAATGCCTGTCGATAAACCACGCTATCTTATGGGTGTCGGCACACCTGTTAATATTTTAGAGGGTGTCGAACGCGGTGTTGACCTTTTTGATTGCGTTATGCCGAGTCGCAATGCCCGTCACGGTCACCTTTTTACCTCGGTCGGTATTATTAACATAAATAATGCGAAATACGAAACGGACGATGCGCCGATTGACCCGAACTGCAACTGTCCCGTTTGCAGAAACTATTCGCGTGCGTATCTGCGTCATCTTTTAAAGGCGAATGAAATGCTTTCGCAAAGATTGCTTGTAATGCATAACCTGTATTTTTACAATAATCTTATGAAGGATATTCGCAACGCGTTGGATAACGGCTGTTATCACGATTTCAAGGTAGATGCCGTCGAGCGTATGGGTCGCAGAATTTAATAAAACAACAACAAACGGTCGGAATTGCTCCGACCGTTTGTTGTTAGCTTAGATTTGGTTGTATTTTTTAAGAATGGTATGGATTCTCTGTGCAGGGTTCAAAAGCTCGCTGATTGAGTTGTCGTAGTTCATTGTATCAACAAGATATGCAATGTATTTTGACATATCAACCCTTGTGTACCACTCGCGTTCGAGAAGCTCATTACGGCTGTATATAAGATTTGTGGTGAAAATTCTGTCAAACAGTTTTTTCTCGTAAAATTCGTCAAAGCGCTCAAGACCGCTTGTGAAAAGACCGAAGGTCGAGAACATATAGATGTGCTTTGCGTTCATTTCTTTAAGCTTTACCGCAAGGTCAAGCATCGAGTCGCCCGAAGCAATCATATCATCGACGATAATAACATCCTTGCCGCCGACATCGTTACCCAAAAATTCGTGAGCCTCAATCGGGTTTCTGCCGTTGACTATTTTGGAATAGTTGCGGCGTTTGTAGAACATACCAAGCTCTAACCCGAGAACCGATGAATAATAGATACTGCGTGACATACCGCCCTCGTCGGGTGAAATAATCATAGTATGCTCGCGGTCAAGGTGAATATCGGGAACGGTTTTAAGCATTGCCTTAATCATTTGGTAGGTAGGCTGAACATTATCAAAACCGCCGAGGGGAATTGCGTTTTGAATACGGGGGTCGTGTGCATCGAAAGTAAGAATGTTCGAAACGCCCATATCCGAAAGCTCTTGCAGCATCATAGCGCAGTCAAGCGATTCGCGCGACGAACGGCGGTGCTGTCTGCCCTCGTAAAGCATAGGCATAACAACGGTTATAC
>CAZIEH010000171.1:0-1755 GCA_964538695.1 uncultured Eubacterium sp.
GGCTATGGGTGACAAGGCAATGATTTCGGTATACGGCAGAACGCCGCTTATGCTTACCAAAAACTGCCCAATATCCGCACAGCGCGGTTGTTCCGACTGCACCTCTGAAATCACCGACCGAAAGGGTATAAAATTTCCCGTCTACTGCCGCGCGGGATATGCGCAAATTTATAATTCGCGACCAACCGTGCTTTCGGACAGGCTCGGCGAGTACCGCGGCATTGCGTATGGTGTGCTTTGCTTTTGTGATGAAACCCCGTCGCAGGTCGAGAAAGTCGTTTCTGCGTATATTTGCGGCGAAAAGCCCGTGGGCGAATACACACGCGGCTTATATGATAAAGGCGTTTTATAGCGGCTTAAAAGGCTGTAAAAGCCAAATAAATCAAGGCTTTTTTAATAGTATTCAATTGTCGTCGTTACACAAGATGTTGTGTTTCGGCGACATTTTTTTACAAAATATTGTTTTTAGGGGTTGCAATTACACAATAAATAGTATATAATGGTCTCACTGGCGTTAAAATGAAACGCCGAAGGGGAAATTCGAGAAAGGGAGAAGAGAAAATGAAAATTATAAAACGCAGTGGCTCGGAAGTTGTTTTCGACGCACAAAAAATCGTTACAGCTATATCAAAGGCAAATGAAAGCGTTGTATCAAGCGAAAGAATGACACCGATACAAATTAAGCGTATTGCGGAAGATGTCGAAATGGCGGCGGCAAACATAAACCGTTCGCTAAGTGTTGAAGAAATACAGGATATGGTAGAGGACCAAATTATGAACCAGCGTGCCTTTTCGGTTGCGCGTCGTTACATAACCTATCGCTACACGCGCGAGCTTGTTCGTAAATCCAACACCACAGATAACCAGATTTTGTCACTAATAGAGTGCAATAATGAAGAGGTTAAACAGGAAAATTCAAACAAAAACCCGACTGTCAACAGCGTACAGCGCGACTATATGGCAGGCGAGGTCAGTAAGGATATTACCCGTCGTATGCTTTTGCCGCGCGATGTTGTAGAGGCGCACGACAACGGTATTATACATTTTCACGATGCCGACTATTTTGCACAGCATATGCATAACTGCGACCTTGTTAATCTTGAAGATATGCTACAAAACGGCACGGTAATTTCAGGCACGATGATTGAAAAGCCGCACAGCTTTTCCACCGCCTGCAATATCGCAACACAAATTATTGCGCAGGTTGCATCAAGCCAGTACGGCGGTCAGTCGATAAGCCTTACACACCTTGCACCGTTTGTGGATATCAGCCGCAAAAAAATCGACCGCGAGGTCGCCGAGGAATTTTCGGCGGCAGGGGTTGAGCTCAGCGACGAAAAACGCTCGAAAATTGTCGAAAAGCGTTTGCTTGACGAAATTCGCCGCGGTGTGCAGACAATACAGTATCAGGTTGTAACGCTTATGACAACCAACGGTCAGGCACCGTTTGTAACTGTATTTATGTATCTTAACGAGGCTAAAAACGAACGCGAAAAGCAGGACCTTGCGCTTATTATAGAGGAAACCTTAAACCAGCGCTATCGCGGCGTAAAGAACGAAAAGGGTGTTTGGATTACCCCTGCGTTCCCCAAGCTTATCTATGTTTTGGAAGAGGATAATATAACCGAGGACAGTCCCTATTACTATCTTACCGAGCTTGCCGCAAAATGTACGGCAAAGCGCATGGTGCCCGACTATATTTCTGAAAAGGTTAGGCTTAAAAATAAGATGGACAAACACGGCGAGGGTCACTGC
>CAZIEH010000172.1:0-1683 GCA_964538695.1 uncultured Eubacterium sp.
AAATTATGATTTTGGCGGAATTACTGTCTTATCGGCACACGGGAAAGCGGCTGTTTTTCTTGCTTTATAAAGCTATTTTTTTGTTTTCTTTGAAACCGCACTGCTCCAATTAGAGTAATACTTTGTCTTGCCCACAGTCTTGTAGGTGCGAACGCGGACATAGTAGGTTTTGTTACTCTTGAGCTTGGAAATGGTTTTGCTTGTGGTCTTGATTTTGGAAACAGTTACGGTTTTCGCCTTGCTGAATTTTTTAGAGGTGCTGTACTGAATTTGGTAGCCTGTTGTCTGTGTCGACTGCTTCTTCCACTCAACATTCAGCGTTTTCTTACCTGCCGTAATCTCGGTAATACTTGTGCTTTTCGGAACTATTGTAAAGCTTAAAGATTTAGTGCCGCTGTAATTGCCCTTGAAAGTAACCTTTACAGTGTACTTACCAATCTTTTTGCGACCACTCGGCATAGATACAGTGTAATCTGTACCGTTTTTAAGCTTTTTGCCCTTAGAGTCTTTTACCGTTACGGTAGGTGTCTTTTGCTTGCCCGTATAGTAGTACTTGGTTGTCGAAAGGCTAACGCTTGAAATCTTATAAACCGTGGTTGTCTTTACAGCCCTTTTACAGGTCGAACAGGTGGCAACTATCTTGCCGTTCGCCGTGGTCGTTGCCTTGGTAACCTTGTTGGTGGTTTTGTGACCCTTTGCGGCGATAGTCTTACCCTTTGAAACAACCTTGTTACAAAGCGTACATTTGGTATCGCCCGTATAGCCTTTAGCCGTACAGGTATCCGCCTTTTTGTTTATAACCGTGGTTTTGTGCGCCTTTGTGTCTTTAGCAAGGACTTCCTCGTAATGATAAACACAGTTTTTGCATTGATAGCTCTTTTCGCCCGTTTTTACGCAGGTGGGCTTTACTGTAATTTTGCCCTCAAATTTGTGTTTATTCTTTTCGCAAATGGTGTTGTATTTTATTTTCTTTACACTTGCGGGAATAGTAACCTTTTCAACCTTCGATGCGAGAAATAATGTGAAAATGTAGGTTGTTCCCTCAGGATAAACAACCTCTTTTATATTGTTTTTCCAAGAATACATATAACTAAGCTCGCCGCAGGAAACAAGCTTTTCAGCATAAGGAAGTGCCTGCTCTGCAACGGTTAGCGTACCCTTTTTCAAGGTATATTCCTTGGTTTCATTTTCGGTCGTAGCAATAAGATGCTTGCCGATATATAGATAATCCCCATTCCAATTTTCGGTATTGTTCATAATACCGCTGTTTGTAAATGCGTTAGAGAAAATTGTTATACCACAGCCCTCGGGCAATTTTACTGTTTCAAGCGCGGTACAGTTTTTAAAAGCGTACTCAAGAACCGAATCCAAGGTTTCGGAAAATTCCACTGTGGTAAGTGCGGTACAGTCGGCAAAAGCGTCATTATAAACAGCTGTAACATTTGCACATTTTACGGTTTCAAGCGCAGTGCAATTACTGAAAGCCGATGTTTTTATCGTTTTACAGCTTTTAGGCAACTCGAAATTTTTTATGCCCGAGCCTGCAAATGCGTACTCGCCGATTTCGGTTATACCCTCAGGGAAAGTGACCGTTTTAAGCTCTTTACAGCCGTAGAAAGCATAATTATAAATCGTTTATATCGTTTTTCCACTCATAGCAAACTACATATTGTGTCTAAATAA
>CAZIEH010000173.1:0-1679 GCA_964538695.1 uncultured Eubacterium sp.
AAGTCAATATATCTTTTACACCTTTATTTAAGCTTAAAATCGCCTTTGGTAAGTTTTATCATTCCTCAGCCGAAGCTTCATCAGCTTCATTTGTGTCGTCTTCAGGAAGAAGCGCAGTTTCACTTTCCTCATTTGAGGTTTCTCTAACAGCTGTTGCGGAAACAACCTTTTCGCCCTCGCTGACCTTCATAACACGAACACCCTTTGAGGTTCTTGAAACAGTATTGATTTGTGATGCCTTGATTCTGATAATTATACCGTCTGAAGAAATAAGAATAATATCGTCATCGTCGCAAACAAAATTAAGTGAAGCCACAAGGCCGTATTTTTCAGTGTGATAGTTAAGAACACCCTTACCGGCTCTTGATTGAATTCGATATTCGCTGTGGTTACTAAGTCTGCCAAGACCTGTTTCGGAAATAGTCAAAATCTTATAGCTTTCGTCCTGATTTTCCGGGATAACGCACATTCCGACAACTTCATCATTTTCCTTAATCTCAATAGCCTTAACACCTCTTGCGGTTCTGCCTATTGGACGGCAATCATTTTCGTTAAAGCGAATACTCATACCGCCTCTTGTGGCAACAAGAATATCGTCGTTACCGTTTGAAAGTCTAACCCAAGCCAGCTCATCGTCTTCGTCAAGATTAATTGCAATAATACCTGTTTTACGAAGATTTTTATACTGCTCAAGTTCTGTTCTTTTAATGATACCCTTCTTTGTAACCATAATGAGATAATTTGTCTCTTCACCGCCAAAGTCGGGTACTCTTATCATTGAGCTGATTTTTTCTTCCGGCTCAAGAGGTAAAAGGTTAACTACATTCATACCCTTGCTTTGCTTGCGGCCTTCGGGAATTTCATAGCCCTTAAGACGATAAGCCTTGCCCATAGTGGTGAAGAACATAATATAATCATGGCTGGAGCAGGTGAACATAGTTTCGGCAACATCTTCTTCTCGCCTTGTCATACCCTTAACGCCTCTGCCGCCACGGTTTTGAAGTGAATAGCTCTCAACCGGCTGGCGCTTAATATAGCCTAAGGTTGTCAGCGTGTATACACATTCTTCTTCGGGAATAAGGTCTTCAATGTCAACTTCACCTGTAACTGCGGCAATTTCAGTTCTTCTCTCGTCTGAGAATTTATCTTTTATAATCATTGCCTCGCTCTTGATAATTTCAAGTACCTTGCTTTCTGAGGAGAGAATTTCCATAAATTCCGCAATTTTAGCTTTAAGTGTAGCTAATTCTTCTTCAATTTTTGTTCTTTCAAGACCGGTCAACTGTCCCAGTCTCATTTTAACAATAGCGTCAGCCTGAACATCGGTTAATTCAAAGCGTTCAATAAGAGCCTGTTTACCCTCTGACTGATCCTTTGAAGCTCGAAGAATAGCAATAACCTCATCAATGAAGTCAAGAGCTATCATTAAGCCCTCTAAAATATGGGCTCTTTCCTGAGCTTTTTTAAGGTCATATCTTGTTCTTCTTACAATAACTTCCTTTTGGTGAGCTATGTAATGGTCAAGAATCTGCTTTAAGGTTAAGATTTTCGGCTCACCGCCAACGAGGGCGAGTAAAATAATGCCGTATGAAATCTGCATTTGAGTAAAGGAGAAAAGCTGATTTAAAACTACCTGAGCGTTTGCGTCACGCTTAAGGTCTTGTAATTGACCTTAAGCG
>CAZIEH010000174.1:0-1614 GCA_964538695.1 uncultured Eubacterium sp.
CGATGATTAAAGTGCTTTTTTTGTGCCACGGCAACATCTGCCGTTCCCCTATGGCTGAATTTATTTTTCGTGATATGGTCCGCGCACAAGGACTTAGCAATGTAATCCACATTGCGTCAGCTGCGACCAGTCGTGAAGAATTAGGCAAACCTATTTACCCACCAGCAAAGCGTAAACTCGCAGAACATAGTATTTCATCAGAAGGTCATCGAGCTCGTCAGATGACGAAAAAAGATTATGAAGAATATGATTATCTGCTTGCGATGGAGCAGTATAATATTCGTAATATGATGCGGATAATTGGCAGCGATCCAGAACATAAAGTCAGCAGATTATTGGATTTTTCAGAACAACCGAGAGATATTGATGATCCGTGGTATAGTGGTGATTTTGAAAAAACATATAAAGATATTTACGAAGGTTGCGAAGCATTGCTTGCGTATCTGCGTAAAAAAGGATACAATTAGATGTAAAGCATTATCGGTACAAATGTAACAAAATTATTTGCCTATATAGGGAGGAAAAGAATATGAGCAACAAAAGACAAGATTATATTTCGTGGGATGAATATTTTATGGGAATTGCAAAACTGGCGGGAATGCGTTCAAAGGATCCGAGTTCTCAAGTAGGAGCATGTATTGTGAGTCGGGATAATAAAATTTTGTCAATGGGTTACAATGGATTCCCTGCTGGTTGCTCAGATGATATTTTTCCATGGTCAAGGGAAGGTGAGACATTGGATACAAAGTATCTGTATGTAGTTCACAGTGAGTTGAATGCAATTTTAAATTGTCATGGAAGCTTGGAAGGTGCAAAATTGTATGTCTCGTTATTTCCGTGCAATGAGTGTGCGAAGGCTATTATCCAGTGCGGTATTAAGACAATCGTATATGCGGATGATAAGTATCATGATATCCCGTCTACTATTGCTTCAAGACGTATGTTAGATGCAGCAGGTGTGCGCTATTACCAGTATCAGCATACAGGAAGAAAAATAGAATTTACAGTGTAGGACAGAATATTATGAAAATATTTGTAGATGCAGATGCTTGTCCAGTAATTTATATTGTAGAAAAAATTGCAGAAAAGTATAAAGTGCCGGTTACATTGCTCTGTGACACAAACCATGTGCTTTCATCCGATTATAGTGATGTACTGATTGTGGGAGCTGGAGTCGATGCGGTTGATTTTAAATTGATTAGTTTGTGCCAATCGGGTGATATTGTTGTGACACAGGATTACGGAGTGGCTGCAATGGCGTTGGGAAAGAATGCTTATGCCATCCATCAGTCTGGTAAATGGTACAATGATGAAAATATCGATCAGATGTTAATGGAAAGACATCTTGCTAAGAAAGTGCGAAGAAGCAGTTCGAAAAGTCATTTGAAGGGAGCACGTAAAAGAACTGCAGAAGATGATCGAAGATTTGAAGAGAGTTTTGAAAGAATTTTGTGTAAGATAAAATCATAAGAGGAGTCAAGATGAAATATTTGATTAAAGATACTACAAAACAGGAACGTATAGAATTGATTCGCAGTTGGGTGCCAGAGGATGAAGTTATGGATGGCTGTGATATTGATTTATGGGAAATGTATCGTGATTACATTGATGGGA
>CAZIEH010000175.1:0-1581 GCA_964538695.1 uncultured Eubacterium sp.
CGGAAGACCTTGTGTGATATCGCCGCCGGCAACACCACCGGTATGGAATGTACGCATAGTAAGCTGTGTACCCGGCTCACCGATAGACTGAGCTGCGATAATACCTACAGCCTCACCTACCTGTACAGATTCTCCTGTTGCAAGGTTGGAACCGTAACATTTTGCGCAGACACCGTTATGTGAACGACATGTCAAAATAGTACGGATCTTAATCTTTTCAAACGGCTTGCCCTGCTCGTCCACACCATCTTTCATGATACGTGCAGCGCGCTTCGGTGTGATCATATGGTTGGCTTTTACAAGCACATTACCATCTTTATCTGTAATCGTTTCACAGGATACACGACCTGTGATACGCTCCTGAAGACTCTCAATCTCTTCACGGCCATCTGTAAATGCTTTTACATACATGCCCGGAATCTCGCCCTTATCTGCGCAGCAGTCAACTTCGCGGATAATCAGTTCCTGTGATACGTCTACGAGACGTCTTGTCAAGTAACCAGAGTCAGCTGTACGAAGCGCTGTATCGGACAGACCTTTACGCGCACCATGTGCAGACATGAAGTACTCAAGTACGTCAAGACCTTCACGGAAGTTTGACTTGATCGGGAGTTCGATTGTATGTCCAGTTGTATCTGCCATAAGACCACGCATACCAGCCAGCTGTTTGATCTGTTTATCAGAACCACGCGCACCGGAGTCAGCCATCATGAAGATGTTATTGTACTTATCCAGTCCATCGAGCAGCTTTCTTGTCAGGATATCGTCAGTCTCTTTCCATGTTTCAACAACTTCTTTATAACGTTCTTCTTCTGTAATAAGACCACGCTTGTAGTTACGTGTAATCTTATCTACCGTATCCTGTGCAGACTGGATCAGCTCCGGCTTCTCAGGCGGAACCGTCATATCGGAAATAGATACGGTCATAGCAGCTCTTGTAGAGTATTTATAACCCATAGCCTTAATGTCATCGAGTACCTCGGCAGTCTTGGTAGCGCCGTGTGTATTGATAACTTTCTCAAGAATCTGTTTCAGCTGCTTTTTACCTACGAGGAAATCAACTTCCACTTTCAGCTCGTTGCCCGGAACGGAACGATCTACAAAACCAAGATCCTGCGGAAGGATTTCATTGAACAGGAAACGTCCCAGTGTGGATTCAACCGTTCCTGACATTTCTGTGCCATCTTCCATCTTCTTTGTCATACGCACTTTGATACGTGACTGAAGTGTGATCGCTTTATTTTCATAAGCAAGAATTGCTTCGTTTACACTCTTGAATACCTTGCCTTCGCCCTGTACACCCGGTCTCTCCTGTGTCAGATAGTAGATACCGAGGACCATATCCTGTGAAGGAACGGCTACCGGACCGCCATCGGACGGTTTCAGAAGGTTGTTCGGTGAGAGCAGAAGGAAACGGCACTCTGCCTGTGCTTCTACAGACAACGGAAGATGAACCGCCATCTGGTCACCGTCGAAGTCGGCGTTGAACGCTGTACATACGAGCGGATGAAGCTTGATCGCCTTACCCTCTACAAGGATTGGCTCAAATGCCTGAATACCAAGACGATGCAGTGTAGGAGC
>CAZIEH010000176.1:0-1566 GCA_964538695.1 uncultured Eubacterium sp.
ATATATCGTATTTTTCGGTAGCGTGTAATCCGTTAATTGCCTTTTCAAAATCATTGCACATCTGAACTTCATCTATAAAAACAAAGTTCTCTTTGCCCTTAACGTATTGTGAATTGATGTAATCATACAAAGGTCGATATTCAAGCAAATGGTCATATTCTGGCAAATTAAAATTGATGTGAATGATATTATTATTCGGAATATTCTCCTCAATATATTCTTTAAACGAATCAAGTAATTTTGATTTTCCACAGCGGCGAACACCGGTAATAACTTTAATATCCGGAGTACCGATAACATTAATCATTTTATCTAAATATTGTTTTCTTTCAATTAGTTTCACAGACCCTCACCTCGCAATATTATTATACAACAAATTTGCGCCAATATCAATATTTTTTCAAAACCGGCTAATAGATTTTTTGAAAATACAAATAAGGCGCATCGCATTTTGATGATATTACGCCTTATTTTTCTGCAATATTCATTTTTTCCACACAAAAATATGATGAGGCTCTTTTTGAACCTCATCATACAAACGCGTGAAATTTACACCTTGCGGCGTTATTATCAATACATACCGCCTGCCTGAGCCGCCGCGGCAGCCGCTGCGGCATTTGCGGCATCGGCATCTTCCTTCTTCTCTGCTACGAGAGTTTCGGTTGTAAGAACCATAGCGGCAACAGATGCGGCATTGAGAAGTGCCGAACGTGTTACCTTTGTCGGGTCAACAATACCCGCCTTAATCATATCGGTATACTCCTCGTTATATGCATCAAAGCCGTAGTTGGTTTTACCACTTGAAATGATTTTGTCGATTATTACAGAGCCTTCAAGACCTGCGTTAGCCGAAATTTGACGAATAGGTGACTCTAACGCCTTTAATACAATGCGAACACCTGTCTTTTCATCGCCCTCGGTTTCGTCAACAAGCTTTTCAACAGCACTCATAGCGTTAATAAGTGCAACGCCGCCGCCTGCAACGATACCCTCTTCAACAGCTGCCTTTGTTGCGGCAAGAGCATCCTCTATACGAAGCTTTTGCTCTTTCATTTCAATTTCGGTAGCCGCGCCGACCTTGATAACGGCAACGCCGCCCGAAAGCTTTGCAAGACGCTCTTGCAACTTTTCGCGGTCGAAATCGGAGGTGGTAGACTCGATTTGTGACTTGATTTGACCTATTCTTGCCTTAATCTCGTCCGAATTGCCTGCACCGTCAACGATAATTGTATCCTCTTTACCTATCTTAACCTGTCTTGCGGTACCAAGCTGTTCGATAGTGGTATCCTTAAGCTCAAGGCCAAGCTCCTCGGTAATAACCTCGCCGCCGGTAAGAATGGCGATATCACGCAGCATTTCCTTGCGGCGGTCACCAAAGCCGGGTGCTTTAACACCGACGCAGGTGAATGTGCCGCGAAGCTTATTCATAATAAGGGTAGAAAGAGCCTCGCCCTCAATATCCTCGGCAATAATTACAAGCTTTTTGCCTGTTTGAACAAGCTGCTCTAAAAGGGGCAGAATTTCCTGAATATTGGAAATCTTTTTATCTGTTATAAGGATATACGG
>CAZIEH010000177.1:0-1490 GCA_964538695.1 uncultured Eubacterium sp.
ATTGACGGTACAAACCTTGAAAGAAACCTTTATCTTACAACCCAGCTTACCGAGCTTGGCATACCTGTTGTAATTGCCATAAATATGATGGATGTTGTGCGCAAAAACGGTGACAAGATTGATACGGCAGAGCTTTCAAGACAGCTTGGTTGCAAAGTCGTCGAAATCTCCGCGCTGAAAGGCGAGGGTGTTATGGCGGCGGCAGAGGCGGCTATTGCCGCGGCCGAAACCGCAAAAACCGTTCCTATGCACACATTTTCGGGTACTGTTGAACACGCCATTGCACATATAGAAGAGGCGGCGGTTCACGATATGCCCGAGGAGCAACAGCGGTGGTACGCCGTGAAAATTTTCGAGCGTGATGAAAAGGTCTTAAATACGCTTAATCTTGATGCAGATGTACTTGCACATATTGAAAACGACATTTCCGCCGTTGAAAAGGAAATGGATGACGATGCAGAGTCGATTATAACCAACGAAAGATATATTTACATAGGCGAGGTCATAAAGGCTTGCTACAAAAAGCGTCGCAAGGGCGGTTTAAGCACCTCCGACAAAATCGACCGTGTTGTTACAAACCGTTGGCTCGGCTTGCCGATATTTGCGATCATTATGTTCTTGGTTTATTATGTTTCAATGTCTACCTTCGGCGCCGCCGCAACAGATTGGGCAAATGACGGTCTTTTCGGTGACGGTTGGCATATGTTCGGTATAGGCTCAAGTGCGTACAGCGAAAAGGCAGACGAGTATACAGCGGCTTCGGAAGCGGTTGCGGCTTTTTGCGATATCGATGTAGCCGACGAAGAGCTTGATGCCGAAAAGACTATGGCACAGCTTAACAGCTTTACCGCCGACAAAACTACCGCCACGGTAGAGGTAGAGGACGAAGAAACACTTGCAGTATCGGAGCTTACGGTGTATTATGATGCTATACCCGAAAATGCCGATGAAGAAGAAACAGTCGGTATGACCTTTAAAGAGGCGGTTGCGTACTTCGGCGAAAACGGCTTTGACGAGCCAGACCCTGCCGATTACGGTGCTTGGGTGCCGGGTATTCCCGTGCTTGTGGGCAATGCACTTGACAGTGTAAATGCACAGCCTTGGCTTTCGGGACTTATCAATGACGGTATTGTTGCAGGTGTAGGTGCTGTTTTGGGCTTTGTACCGCAGATACTTGTATTGTTCCTGTTCTTGGCTTTCTTAGAGGCGTGCGGTTATATGGCGCGAATTGCGTTTGTGCTTGACAGAATTTTCCGCAAATTCGGTCTTTCGGGTAAATCATTTATTCCTATGCTTATCGGTACAGGTTGCGGTATTCCCGGAATTATGGCGTCGCGTACTATCGAAAACGAGCGTGACCGCAGAATGACAATAATTACAACAACATTTATACCCTGCGGCGCGAAAATGCCTTTTATTTCGATGATGGCAGGCGCGGTGTTCGGCGGCTCTGCTTGGGTTGCCACGGGTAGCTACTTCCTCGGTATGGC
>CAZIEH010000178.1:0-1458 GCA_964538695.1 uncultured Eubacterium sp.
ATTATATTACCACTTTTTTACCCGCTTGTCAACCTCTTTTTTCGGTTTTTTTAAAACTTTTTTTGCACCGCCTACAAATTGTGCTATTAAAACACCAAACGGGCTACATATAGTATTTTACCGAAAAAACTTTTAAAAAAGATTTTTGTGGCAAATCGTTGCATATATTATATATAATGTATATACGGTCAAAGTCAGAGAAAGTCAAAGAAAAATTCGATTTTTTTACAAAAAACTATTGACACGGCGGCAAATAAGGTGTATATTATACTTAGATTAGCACTTAGGTGCTTTGAGTGCTAATTTTGAACGGAGGCGGTCATAATGGAGTTAACACCACGCAAGCGCGCCATAATGGACGCTGTCGTTAAGGCATACATTGCATCGGGCGAACCGATTGGTTCGAAAATGCTGTGTGACCTGCTTGATATGAATGTGTCATCAGCAACCTTGCGAAACGAAATGAGCGACCTTTGCAATATGGGTCTTTTAAACCAGCCGCACACCTCAGCAGGCAGAGTTCCGACGCTTGACGGCTTTAAGCTGTATGTTCACGACCTGCTTTCGCCCGAGCCACTGCAACCCGAAATTCGTTTTGCAATTGACTCGACACTTGAAACGATTGCGCACACCCCTGAGCAAATGCCGCAACTTTCGTGCCAAATACTTGCCGACCTTACCGGCTTGCCCGCTTTTTGCGTTACCCTTTCAAACGAAACGGCGCGCGTAAAGCGAATACGAATGATACCGATGAGCAAGCACACCTTACTGCTACTTGTAATATCCACCGACGGTATTGCCAAAAGTCGAATAGTTCTTACAGACAGTGTGGTCAACGAACAGTTGCTTTCGCTTTACAGTAACATATGCAAGACTTGCATTGTGGGCAGACGACTTTCAGAGCTTAACACCGCATACTTGCAGTCGATAGTTGCCCGTGTAGGTGACTTCAGCCTGCCGATTATGACATTGCTTTCGACAATTTTTGAGGTTATAGGTGAGATTGCCGAGCCACAGCTTTGCTTTAGAGGCGAATCTAAGCTGATAACGGACGGCGACGATATACGCCTTAACGAGCTGCTTTCGCAAAAGGATGCGCTTGTATCGCTTGTGGCACAGCTTAAAGCGCCTGTCGGCGTAGTATTCAGTGACGATTTTTGCAACATCAATTCCGGTTCGACCGCAAGCATTGTCGTTGCACAGTATATGACGGGTAACAAAATGCTTGGAAGAATCGGCGTTATAGGTCCTGCGCGAGTATCGTACAGCAAGCTTGTGCCGAGTGTGGAATATTTCGCAACGCAGTTGGGTCAGCTTATGACAAAAGCGATGCGCGACATTGAAGAATAACAAAGAAACGGAGATATTATAATGGCGGAAAAAACCAATCGCGAAGAAGAAATAAAGCCGGAAGAACCGACGACGGATACCGAAGAAAACGAGGTTGATGTTTCGATA
>CAZIEH010000179.1:0-1447 GCA_964538695.1 uncultured Eubacterium sp.
TTTTCATAGCCGGTCTCCTTATTTCAGTTTACTTATAAAATCGGCGATTTCTTTCGGATTTTTTCTGTCAAAATCGCAGGGCTTTTTATATAAGCTGAACATCTCGGTATGTGTAGCCGTTTCGTTGGATTGTAGCTTTTTCAGCTCACTCAAGGTTTCAAATTCGAGAAATGTCTTGTTAGTATAAGTTTCGTATGAAACACCGCCGTCGGGATAATTTCCGTCTATTATGTGGTTGTATTCTTTTTTGAAAACAACATCACCTATGACATAGTAGCCGACACCTGTATTGCAGTCCACACCGACTTTAAACGCCGCATCTGCATTTTCATCTTGTGCAAGTGTTATATAACGGTCGTCAAGGAAAAACCTGTCATCATTAAACGATGCATAGGGCCACATAACAATTCTGCGATTTGCCAACAGTCCCGTATCGTTGGTGTTTTGCGGTATTATTTCAACACCGCCTCTGTCCATAACAGTTAATGCCCACAGTGCAAATTCCTTTTCGGTTTTCGATATATTTGTGGCGAAATGCTCAACTTTCATTTCCGGCTCTTCGGGGTGCATTGTAATCTCTATTGCAAGTGCAACACCGTTTTCGGTTTGCGGTTGCGGTGTAAAGCGCACGGTATCGCCGACAGTTTCGTAATCAACGGGTGTGCAATCGGGATAGTATGTTTCGGGCAGGGATTCGGGTGAAAGCCACAGACGGTGACCGCCGAAATTTTCAAACTCGGCACCCTCATAATAATATTCGTCAAACTCTTTACCACTGCATTTTGCAAGCTCGCCGCGATTGGAAAACATAACATTTCTGCCGTTGACGAACGAAAAAGAAATAATGCGCGGTCCAATATCAAGGGTGACAAGTGCCTCTATACATCCGTTCGTTATTTTAAGACACTTTCCGTAATCCTTAAACTGTTCAATCTCGCAAAAACTAACCATAAATAATCAACCTTTCAGTTTTAAAAGCGGTGTTGTAAAATCCAAACCGGATTTATCGGGGTGACATAGCAAGCCTGAATATATATCTGTAAGAGTTCTTTCTTTATTTAACAACATCTGCGTCCTGTTGTCAAGAACTTTGTCGCATTTGCCCGAAACGATAATCGGTAATTTGTCGTTACTTGCAATACGCGATAAATGCTTTAATCCGACACTGCTTGCGGCAAGGATATTTATATACGGTACTTCCTGCTTTTCAAAGGATTTATCAATATCCAAAAACGCGTAATTTAAAATTCTTCTCACACGCGCCAAGGTGTATCTTTTGGTTTTTACGCTTTGTAAAATGCCGTCATAATCGGTCGAATTTCTGACCGCGGCAAGAACTCTGTTTTCAAGACCCTCCGAAATTTCGGGTAAACGCGAAAAGTCGTTAATTCTTCGCAAATATCCGAAAACTGCATTTTTATAGCTTTCGTATTTAATATATTTTCCG
>CAZIEH010000180.1:0-1437 GCA_964538695.1 uncultured Eubacterium sp.
GTGCATCTACTTTTACAGGTCTTCCCTTCATAACAAACAACCCTTTTTCATAATCAATTGTGAAGAACCGGATCTCATTCGTCTCATGATTCAGAACTACCAGTGTCTTTTCACCCGGAAATACATCGATATCCTTCGGATAATCTCCGCTGATTGGCAGACAGCACAGCCGTGTCAGCAAACCTGTCTCTTCATTTCTGGAAAAGATTGCTACGGTGTTCTCTCCTGCTGTCGAGCAGTACAGATACTTTCCGCTCGGTGACATCTTCATGCCGCAGCATGCACTTCCGCGGGAACCCGGATCACGCAGTACCGAAATCTCCTGTATTTTTTCGAAATCCGGAGATTTGCCGGAACCATCGTATTTATATACGCATACCTCATTCGTCAGCTCCGCATTGATATAAGCAAATTTACCATCCGGACTGAAGGTCAGAAGACGCGGACCGGAATCCAGCTTACAGCGAAGAATGTCATACAGCTTCATCTTTCCTGTATGTTCATTTACGGTATAAATTTTGACCTGATCAATTCCATTATCTACGGCACACAGGTATTTATCATCCGGAGTCGGTATCACACAGCTGACATGCGGTCGGAAATTGCGGTCTGCAACACTGCCCAGTCCCTTATGGAAAATACCATCCATAACCGAACCAAGCCGTCCGTCTCTATGGGTATGAACAACTGTCACTTTTCCGTCATGATAACCGCCGACATAAAGAAATCTGCCGTTCTTGTCGGTAGAAAGATAACAGCCTCTCATTCCATCGATCCCTACCTGATTGATCGGATCCAATCCACCGTCTTCCGTAATCTTAAGAACCTCTACACCTTCGTCTGCAATCGAATACAGATATTTACCATTATAGGATTTCACCATATGGGAGGCATTATTGACCGGTACTACTTCCCGCTCTGCCATTACGCCTGCTTCTATATCTATATCATATACATGGATCCCGATACTGCTGCCATGCGTATACGTTCCAACATACGCAACATATTTTTCCTGTCCTTCCATTATGAACCTCCTGATCAAAAGCACTATTTATTTAAATCATACCATAAATACTAAACTTTGTTAAGAGAAATACTTGAAAAACTTTTCTTCTTCGATTATGGTATCTAGTAGGACTTATGATTACCATTGATACAGGAGGAAACAATCATGTTAAAAGAAATAAAAACAACGGAACTCTCTGACAATCCATTTGATCTGATCGGCAGACAGTGGCTGCTGGTCACTGCCGAAAAAGCTGACGGAACGTGTAATACAATGACTGCGTCCTGGGGCGGACTTGGTGTTATGTGGGGAAAAGACGTTGCCTTTGTCGTGATCCGACCGCAGCGTTATACAAAAGAATTTATTGATGAAGCAGAAACACTTTCTCTTTCAGTGCTTCCGAGCGGATATATGAAAGAATACGCTTATCT
>CAZIEH010000181.1:0-1353 GCA_964538695.1 uncultured Eubacterium sp.
AGCTTGACAAGGTTGTAATCAACATGGGTGTTGGTGAAGCTAAGGACAACGCTAAAGTTCTGGAATCTGCCGTAAAGGATATGGAAATTATCACAGGCCAGAAGGCAGTTCTGACAAGAGCTAAAAATTCCGTTGCTAACTTCAAGATCAGAGAAGGTATGGCAATCGGATGTAAGACAACACTTCGTGGTGAGAAAATGTACGATTTTGTAGATCGTCTCATCAACCTCGCATTACCGCGAGTACGTGACTTTAGAGGTGTTAACCCGAATGCTTTCGACGGCAGAGGTAACTATGCACTTGGTATCAAAGAGCAGCTCATCTTCCCGGAAATCGAATACGATAAGGTAGATAAAGTCAGAGGTATGGATGTAATCTTCGTTACAACAGCTAAGACAGATGAGGAAGCTAGAGAATTACTGAGACTGTTCAATATGCCGTTTACGAAATAATCAGGAGGGATATCATGGCAAAGACAGCAATGAAACTTAAACAGCAGCGCAAGCAGAAATTCTCCACAAGAGAATATACACGCTGCAATATCTGTGGTCGTCCGCACTCAGTCCTGAGAAAATACGGAATCTGCCGTATCTGCTTCCGTGAACTGGCTTACAAAGGTCAGATCCCGGGCGTAAAGAAAGCAAGCTGGTAGGCATTGAACACTTAACGAAAGCGAGTCTATGACGAAGCTTGAGTTTAGTGAGAAAGCCGTTCGCGAACCTTAGCGAACACAAGCCGTAGGCGCAGGGTGAGCTTAGTTGAGCGAACCATGAGCGGCTGATCGAATCTAAATGAATCTAATCTACTATAATTGTTACTGAAAACAGAGCGGAATATCCGTTCCGAAAATCTAAGTATGGAGGAAACAGGCATGTCACGTATTGGAAGAATGCCAGTAGCAATTCCGGCAGGCGTAACTGTTGAGATTGCTGAAGGTAACGTAGTTACCGTTAAAGGTGCAAAAGGAACTCTTACAAGAGAGCTCGCTAAAGAAATGGAAATCAAAATGGAAGACGGTCATGTAGTAGTTGCAAGACCGAACGACCTGAAGAGAATGAAAGCTCTCCACGGCCTTACCAGAACACTGATTCAGAATATGGTAGTTGGCGTAAGCGAAGGTTACACAAAGACTCTCGAAGTAAACGGTGTTGGTTACAAGGCAGCTAAGGCTGGCAAGAAGCTTACACTTTCTCTTGGATATTCTCATCCGGTAGAGATGGACGATCCGGAAGGCATCGAGACAAAAGTGGATGGAAACAAGATCATTGTTTCCGGTATCAACAAAGAAAAAGTTGGCCAGTACGCAGCTGAAATCAGAGAAAAGAGAAAACCGGAGCCGTATAAGGGCAAAGG
>CAZIEH010000182.1:0-1353 GCA_964538695.1 uncultured Eubacterium sp.
GGCTTCTTTGAGGCTTTAGGAAAAAGTCCTGAATGAATCAGGTTGGTCTCCCAAATGTCGCGCGCTACCAACTGCGCCACACCCCGAAGTGGTATTGTATTTTCACGCTACTGAATATAATATATCAAAAATGCCGATTTGTCAAGACTTAAACTGTCGACAAACAAACGCTGCGGTAAGGTCTACAAATAAATTACCGAAAGTCTTGAAAGCATTGCGGCTTTGCCGAGCGCGAAATCAAAGCTATAAATAAACCACCTAAAGTCTTGAAAGCATTGCCGATAATGATAACAAGTATCCGAATCCCCAAAAAAGGGGGAGAGCTTGCAAAAAATCATACGCTGCCGTATTTTCTAACACTTCCGTTTTGACAACTATCGGCGACCCCATTATAATAAACGCAACTACTGCGAGGTGAGCAATATGAAATCTGCCGCAAATGAAAAGCGAATTGCGGAATTTTTGGGCGCTGTTACCGCACTGCTTGCAGAAAAGCACGGCGTGAACGAATACATAACGCTTGACGAAAGCTATGCTTTTTCAGGTAGCCTTGATAATCCCGAGCTTTTGCTGACGGTCTACAATCAAAGCCAAAACGGTAAGCCGCTTTTGTGCGCCGATATAGATGACGAGGTCAGCTGGAACGAATGTGATTTTGAGTCGTTATGCGATTTTATATCCACCGTTGCAGAATACATCGCGGCACGTGCAAACCGCACGGTGAAAACCGTTACGATAAAGAAAAAGCACCGCTACATAAAGTTTATTTCATACTATCTAAGCCCCGAAAACAAATGGATTAAATTTGAAGAAGACACCGCCGATAATCCGCTACTGCGCCTGTTTATAACCAAGGACAGCAAAAAACACGAAATTAAAACATACAAGTTAAAAAACAACACAGAGTCATAAGCATCAAGCAAAAGACTCTGTGTTGCTTTTTATAAACTCTCCGTTAATCGTTGCGGTGGATATTACTTAATCTGCCTAGCGCAAAGCATTTTTCAAAAAAATCAATACGGCGTGATTGTTATTGTCCACCTGATTTCGTCGGAGGTGTCAATCTTTAAAGTTCCTTTAGATATGGGGCCTTCAAAAACATCGGTATCCTCTTCTTTTCGTGAAAAGCTGTATATGCCCGCACTGGTGTATGCCTCTAACAAAGAGTTGTCATTATAAAAATAGACAAAGCAGTTATCAATAACATCATCATTCGTTGCTTCTGCGACCAATTTTAATATAAAATCACCCTTCGGCAATTTTATGTTGCTGATTTTCTTTATTCCTGTTCCCTTGTAAGTTAGCTTTGTAAACAAATTCTTTTTGCACCTTGTGCATTTTACGGTATTGGTG
>CAZIEH010000183.1:0-1327 GCA_964538695.1 uncultured Eubacterium sp.
TGATATGTATGACACCTGTTTTAATGGGTGGAAAGATATTCAAAACGGAGTGGGAATAGCTTTATAGGAATTGAAAAAATCATAAAACTACCGTTGACAACACATATTCACGATAGTATAATACACCTTAGGAGGGTGATTTTATGAAAAAATTAGACAAACGCCTGCTTTCTGAAAATATCGATGCCGCCGCAAAATTCGACTTTGACCGTAAAAAAGTTTTTTGCTCGGCGTATTATGTTTACCAAACCGACAATTTGGAAACCGTTAAGCTTTACGGTACAGCTAGCCTAAAAGGTGACAAGCCGTTGACCGAAAATACCATTTTCAGAATGGCATCAATGACAAAGCCGATAACGGCGGTTGCGACAATGCTTTTGGTTGAAAGAGGTTTGCTTTCGGTAGATGACCCTGTTTCAAAATATATACCCGAATTTGCCGATATGAAATTCATAGGCAGAGATGAAAAACCGAAATGTATACCCACAATCAAGCATATTTTGACTCATTCATCCGGTATTCCCTCCCCTGCGCTTACTGGTGATGACAACAAAACACTTGCAAACGCGGTTATGCCGATTATAAATCACGGTCTTGAATATGAGCCTGGAACGAAACAATCATACAGCCCGACAGGTGCATTTGATATTCTTGCCGCAATAATCGAAAGAGTTACCGAAACCGATTATGCATCCTTCCTTAAAAAGGAAATTTTCATTCCCTGTGAAATGAATGATACGGGCTTTATCCCCACTGACGAGCAAAAAAACAGAATGGTGGAAATACATAACCGTGTGAATGATGAGAATACTACCGAACCGCAGGCAGAGGATTGCATATTCTTCACCGCACCTAATACGCACTTTCTCGGTGGTGCGGGTCTTTTCTCTACCCTACACGATTATTCGAATTTTGCAAAAATGCTACTTAACAAGGGCACATTTAACGGTAAAAGAATTATCGGCGAAGATGTACACAAGCTTATGTCAACACCGCAAATTTCAAAAGAGGTTATGCCAGGTAATGAGCGTTGGGGTCTCGGCGTTCGTGTTATCAGTGAAACGGCTTATTCCTCTCTTCCCGTCGGTGCATACGGTTGGAGTGGCGCATACGGCACACATTTTTGGGTTGACCCCGTAAACAACACCTGCACTGTATTTATGAAAAATTCATTGATAGATATGGGCGGCGGTAACGAGTCGGCTTGCAATTTTGAAAAAGCCTTCAACGCCTCGTTCGAAAAATAATTACAACGCAAAAGAGATGCAAGATTTATGATGAGGTGCCGTAACGAAGGTTTTGAAAAGAAGTGGTAAAGACAATCGGT
>CAZIEH010000184.1:0-1288 GCA_964538695.1 uncultured Eubacterium sp.
GCGGAATAGCATACACTGTAGGTGCTGTTTTTTATGCCTTAGGCAGTAAGCGCAGATATATACATTCGGTGTTTCATATTTTTGTTTTAATAGGCAGTCTTCTGCACAGCTTGTGCATTTTGATTTATGTAATATGAAAAGGAGGTAATGACAATGAACGCTTTATTAATAATTTCAGTAGCTACTTTAGCAGTAACATCAGAAACATTAAGAGTAGCTCTCACAATCAAGAAAAGCAACAGCAAGTTGGCAAAATAAGTATATCTTAACTTGAATATAAAAAAATCAGTCTCAAGATTTACCGAGACTGATTTTTTGTTGATTTATTTATTATAATTTACTGCGATTCTCGCATATCTGAAATCCTCATAGCCTAAATCGTGTGAGGAACGGTATATGCTAAGCACAAGACCAATTGCAAGATAAAGACATAATACCGATGTACCGCCGGCACTGATAAAGGGCAGGGTAATTCCGATAACAGGAAGAAGTCTTGTACACATACCTACATTTATAACAACCTGAGCGATTATCATAAAGGCGACACCGTAGCACATAAGCTCTGTGGCGAAATTACAGCTTTTTTTGCCGGTTTTGACCATTTTTAAAGCCAACAAAAGGAAAAGTAAAAGCAGTATAAAAGCGCCTATAAAGCCGGATTCTTCGCAAACAACGGAGAAAATCATATCGTTTTGTCGCTCCGGCAAAAGGGTACTGTGAGATAATTCACCGCCAAAAAGTCCCATCCCGCTAAAGCCACCGTTTTCAATAGCTTTAAGTGCTTGATTTTGCTGATAAATTTCAGTGGCATAGTTTTCGGGATTGAAAAGAGCGAGGATTCTGTTTCGCTGAATATCATCGAAAACCTTTAACCATATAAATGGTGAAGCGGCCGCAACTATTGCCGCACCTGCCGGGAAATAAAGCCAATGGACACCGCTGACAAACATCATACCAATAAACATTATGACAAATATAAGCGCTGAACCCATGTCACCTGTGGCAACAACGAGCAAAATAGGAATAGCGGCATGAACGCATAAAAAGAAAACATTTTTGAGGGAGGAAACATCGTTTTTTACCTTGCTTAAATGGTAGGAAAAGGTAATAATAAAGCCTATTTTTACAATTTCCGAGGGCTGAAAATAAAGAGAGCCGAATTTATACCATGAAAAAGCATCACTTCTGCCGTCAGGTGAAACGCCGAAAACAAAAAGTCCCAGCATCAAAAGAACGGAAACAGCGCCGACAACAGTTCCCAAAGCAAGTACAGCAATCACAACCGTAT
>CAZIEH010000185.1:0-1282 GCA_964538695.1 uncultured Eubacterium sp.
TCTTCAGACGGTTGTTTCTGTTGATGATTCTGCGGTACAGATCATTCAGGTCAGATGTCGCAAAACGACCTCCATCCAGCTGTACCATTGCACGCAGATCTGGCGGAATAACCGGAATAACAGTCATTACCATCCACTCCGGACGGTTGCCGGACTCACGGAATGCCTCAACGACTTCCAGACGTTTGATGATACGTGCGCGTTTCTGTCCTGTGGACTCTTTCAGACCTCTCTTCAGCTCTTCGGATTCTTTCTCCATATCGATTGCTTCGAGAAGTTCTTTTACAGACTCTGCACCCATGCCTGCACGGAATGCGGAACCCCATTTTTCTCTTGCTTCCTGATACTCACGCTCAGTCAGAACCTGCTTATAATGCAGATCTGTAGCACCCGGATCCAGAACGATGTAGTTCGCAAAGTACAGAACCTTCTCCAGTGTACGCGGAGAAAGATCCAGTACAAGTCCCATTCTGGACGGGATTCCTTTAAAGTACCAGATGTGTGATACCGGCGCAGCAAGCTCAATATGGCCCATGCGCTCTCTGCGGACGCTTGATTTCGTAACTTCTACTCCACAGCGGTCGCAGATAACACCTTTATAACGGATTTTTTTGTACTTTCCGCAGTGACACTCCCAGTCCTTGCTCGGTCCGAAAATCTTTTCGCAGAAAAGTCCCTCTTTTTCCGGTTTCAGTGTTCGATAATTTATAGTTTCCGGCTTCGTTACTTCTCCGTAAGACCATTCTCTGATCTTTTCCGGAGAAGCAAGACCGATCTTAATTGCCTCAAATGTGATCGGCTGAAAAACTTCGTTGTTTGCTGTTTCTGGCATTGATGGTACTCCTTTCACACGCTACTCTTCGTCAAAAGTTTCTTCCATATCGTAAAATCCATCATCGCTGCTTTCTTCTTCGATACCGACAAGCTCTTCACCGTCAAATTCCTGTTTGCTGTAGCCATAGCTTCCAAGAGAATTTTCTTCCTGATTGTCATACTTGCGGTCGCCTTCGATCACAGAGCGAAGATCTGTATCGCCGTAATCGATTGTCTCGGTAAGTTCAACCTCTGTATTGTCATCTTTCAATACTCTTACGTCCAGACCAAGTGACTGAAGCTCTTTTAAGAGTACCTTGAAGGATGCCGGGATACCCGGTTCCGGAATATTCTCGCCCTTGATGATTGCTTCGTAAGTCTTCACACGACCAACAATATCATCAGACTTCAGTGTCAGGATCTCCTGCAGTGTGTAGGGCCGTAAGCCTCAAGCGCCCAAACCTCCATC
>CAZIEH010000186.1:0-1280 GCA_964538695.1 uncultured Eubacterium sp.
ATTTTTATTGACAAATCGTAAAAATAATGTTAAAATGAATTTGTCACGCAAATTTTATATTTGGTTTTAGGGTATTTTTGTAAATACTTTTATTTAACATACGGCTTTTTGCATTTAAAAAAATGTAAATTCCATCGGCTGTATGTATAATAAACCTTTTAACCGAAAAATTTGTGTGACAACAATCGGAGTTTGCGTTTTTTGTGTGTATGACTTCGGTTGTACACACTTTTTTAATTTACGGAGGTTTTTATTATGAAAAAGAAACTTTTTTCACTACTCATTTTAACATTCACACTTATGGTTTTTGTTATTCCGCTAACAGCTATTGCCAATAACGAATACACCTACACTTACGATTATGTAACACTTACTTACTCCTTAAAAAACGAAAACGCAATTATAACAAAAGTAGAAACAAACGAATTTTCAATTACTATTCCCGAAAAAATAGACAATCACACAGTAACGGAATTGCAATGTGATTTTGACAATTGCATTTATCTTACAAATGTAACTCTACCTGACAGTATAACAACAATAAAAGCTGCCGCCTTTGAAGGTTGCGAAAATTTACAAAATGTCAACATTCCAAAAGGAATAAAAACCATTAATTCATTCACATTCGGTCATTGCCCAAAATTAAACAATGTGACAATTCCTTCAAATGTTACCTATATTGATGTTGACGCCTTTGTGAATTGCACCTCCTTATCAAATTTACAACTTTCGGAAGGTCTTGAATACATAGCTTTTCAAGCTTTTTACGGTTGTACATCTTTGGAAACAATAAATATTCCCGAAAGTGTAACATTTCTGGACAATACCGCATTTTCAAATACCGGCTATTACAATAATTCGGAAAATTGGGGAATAGGTTGTCTATACATCGGAAAACATCTTATTGCCACAAAAGACACTGTAAATATAGACGGAAAATATGTTATAAAACCGGGAACAAAATATATTTCCTACGGTGCTTTTCAACAAAATTTAAAATTAACGGGAATTGTAGTACCGGAAAGTATGAAAGAAATCGGTGATTGTGCATTTCATCAATGTTACGGCTTAATAAACATATCTATCCCCGACAATCTTACCTATATAGGTGAACATGCGTTTGTAACAACTGCATATTACAATGACGAAACAAAATGGACGGACGGACTTTTATACATAAAAAATTATGTAATCGGAGTTAAAGAAACAAAAAACGGCAAAACCTTTTTTCGTGGGATTTGCCGTTTTTTCTTTTTTGTTTTATTTACGCTTTCTGAAAA
>CAZIEH010000187.1:0-1234 GCA_964538695.1 uncultured Eubacterium sp.
AGTCCGGCTTCGACCAGGGTTCCCGCTGGGGCATCAAGGGTACTGAAGACCTCGGTAACGGCTACTCTGTCGGTTTCATCCTCGAACAGGGCTTTAGCTCTGACAATGGCAACGACGCCTCTTCCGGCAAGCAGTTCTCCCGTGAAGCAATTTTGAACGTCAAGGGTGGCTTCGGTTCTCTGGCATGGGGTCGTACAGGTACACTTTCTTCTGGTGCTCAGTCTCAGCACATCCTTACCGGTTATGCTCTTGGTACCGGCTATGGTCTGAGTGCATGGACATCCCTCGGTACAAGCTTCAGCCGTGCTGACAACGCCATCTCTTATGTTTCTCCGAAATTCGGCGGTTTCACAATCCATGCTATGTACTCCAACGGTCTGGCAGACGACTCCGCCAAGTGGTCTCAGAACAACCACTACTATGGCTTGGGTGTTAAGTTCCAGGACGCAGCAGTTAAGTCCAGCTTGATCTTCGAAGCAACTGACGGTAAGGGTACAGAAAAGGCCGCCAAGACTTATGGTAACGTTGTCTCCCTGGATCAATGGGCTGTCGCTAACGGTCTCAATGCTGAAACCTTGACTGATGCTCAAAAGACAGAATACAAGACATGGGCCAAGACCGTAATTGAAGCCGCTGAAGATGCTGCTGAACCGACATACGTTGTCAACTACGGTATCGAATACAACATGGGTGACGTCACTCCGATGTTTGCTTACCAGTTCGCCACACAGAAGGGTGGTATGAAGACTCACATGTTCGGTCTGTCTGCTAAGGTAGCTGTCGGTGGCGGTGACGCTCTTCTCGGCGCTCGCTACATCCTCGGCGACAAGGATTACGACACTAAGGATGAAGAATGCGTTCGTTCTTGGAACGTAGGTGCTGCATACGTTTATCCGCTCTCCAAGCGTACAGCTGTTAAGGCATACGCTGGCTATGCTGACTCCTCTAAGGGTTGGAAAAACGAAACTACTGCCGCCTACAACGGCTACCAGGTATTCCTCGGTATGCGTCACGCTTTCTAATTTGAATGCCTGATGCGGCAGACAAAAAAATGATCTGCCAACAATCACAGAGCTCCGAATGTTTCTAGGCCATTCGGAGCTTTTTTCATGGTCTCATTGGCAATATGCAACAACTTCAACTAAACGGCTGCAACCTCTCCTTTATAATGTCCTGACACTTTTATATTCATCTTTTGAATCTGTAGCCATAGTGACTTCAACAGTGAAAAATA
>CAZIEH010000188.1:0-1219 GCA_964538695.1 uncultured Eubacterium sp.
GACCTTTAAGTGCTATACCGATGAGGAAACCGGTCAGACAATCATTGCAGGTATGGGTGAGCTTCACCTTGAAATCATTGTTGACCGTCTGCTTCGCGAATTTAAGGTTGAGGCAAATGTCGGTAAGCCGCAGGTTGCTTATAAGGAAACAATACGCAAGTCTGCCGATGTTGACGAGAAGTACGCCCGTCAGTCCGGTGGTAAGGGTCAGTATGGTCATGTTAAACTCACCATCGAGCCGAACGAAACCGGTAAAGGCTATGAATTTATCAACAATGTTGTCGGCGGTGCTATTCCGAAAGAATACATCCCCGCAGTTGACGCCGGTATTCGCGGCGCAATGCAGACAGGTGTTTTGGCAGGTTACCCCGTTGTCGATGTAAAGGTTACACTTTACGATGGTTCGTATCACGAGGTTGACTCTTCCGAAATGGCGTTTAAGATTGCAGGTTCTATGGCTTTCAAGAGCGCTTGCCGTAAGGCTGACCCCGCTATTCAGGAGCCGATAATGAAAGTTACCGTTATCGTTCCCGAGGAGTATATGGGCGATGTTATCGGCGACCTTAACTCGCGCCGTGGTGAAATCCAAGGCTTCGAGGACAGAACAGGTGCAAAGCAAATCAATGCTCGTGTACCGCTTAGCGATATGTTCGGTTACGCTACCGACCTCCGTTCAAAAACACAGGGTCGTGGCCAGTATGTTATGGAACCCGACGGTTATAAGGAAGTTCCCAAGAGCATTGCCGAGAAAATTATCGCTTCAAGAACAAAGAATGACTGATAATTGCAAAAAACACTTGCAATTTAGTGCATAATTTGTTACAATTCAATTAAGCATTACTCGTGTGTATTTTCACGGGTTCGGCACGGACTGCACTTTTGTGCAAATCCGTGCCTATACAGCTTGCTGAAAATCTGATTTTCTTGAAATTTAAGGAGGAAATATCAATGGCAAAAGAAAAATTTAACAGAAGCAAGCCGCATGTTAACATTGGTACTATCGGCCACGTTGACCACGGCAAGACCACCCTTACCGCAGCTATCACCAAGACTCTTTCTTTGAAGGGTCAGGCACAGTTCGAAGACTATGCCAATATCGATAAAGCTCCCGAAGAGAGAGAGCGTGGTATCACAATCAACACTGCTCACGTTGAGTATGAGACTGACAACCGTCACTATGCTCACGTTGACTGCCCGGGCCACGCCGACTATATCAAGA
>CAZIEH010000189.1:0-1212 GCA_964538695.1 uncultured Eubacterium sp.
ACAGCTGTTTTAAGTTCATAATTAAGTCCTTCATTAAAACATTATAATCGTTGTTATTATACTCTGTTTACACAAAAAAATCAACATTTAAATTTAAGGTTGTTCCGGCTGATTATTTCACCATGATTTTTTCAGTTTAGCATAAAAAATATGGCGGTGCTAAACCGCCACACTTTTAAATTCTTTTCATTAGCTTATAATACTCTCCATATTCATCTGCACCGTCGAACAGTACCTCATTAAAGCCGAATTTTCTATATAGATGTAAAGCTCCCACATTGTCTTTATCGACACCAATTGTCATTTCCTGAAAATTCATGCTCTTAGCTTTTTTAATGAGAAAAGACAAAACTTCGCTACCGATACCACGATTTCGATACTCTTTTTTGACAATCATTCTCGACACATAAACTCTCCTATCCTTTATAGTATAATCAGCATCTCCTATGTCAAGAACCAGCGCACCTTCCGCAATAAACTCTCCGTTTATTTTATACACGAAAACAAGACGGTTGCCTGTTTCGATTTCTTCTCGCCAAGTGTCGGTAAGCTTTTGAGCCTTCATGTTCCAAATATTTTGACATTTGTGATATTCTTCTATTTTCAGCGGTTCAATTGTAACGCTTTGATTAGATTTTTTCATTTTATATCTCTTCCTTTACAAATCTTTTTTTGAGAAAGTTCATATAACGGCTCTTTTGAGAGCAAATCATCTTTTTTGAATTTACTAACTCAATAAATTCACTTCACTCACCCAATTAAAGGAATAAGCGGTCGTCTCTTGACAAACCGCTTACAATTAAGTTTAACATTATTCTTTAGCTTTCGGTGTTTCGTCAACTCTCGTGCTGAAAAGCAATGAAATGCACCAAATGGCGGCTAAGGCAATAACAGTATAAATTATTCTGCTTATAATGGCATTTTGTCCGCCGAAAATCCAAGCTACAAGGTCGAACTGAAAAATGCCGATAAGTCCCCAGTTAATACCGCCAATAATTGTAAGAACTAATGCAATTTTGTCAAGCATATAAATTCAACTCCTTTTGAAAGTATTATGAGCAGAATTTACATCTTTATTCAAAAAATCAGAATTCGCTTGCCATTATAGCTGAGCCGAGAACATTTTTTATAATTTTAAAATCATTCTTTAAATAAAACTTGATTGCACCCTTGTTACTCATGCCACATGAAAGCATAACATTATTTATTTTC
>CAZIEH010000190.1:0-1195 GCA_964538695.1 uncultured Eubacterium sp.
TTGAAATTTTTTTATTTTTTTTTGGAATTTTTTCTGCGAGTGCAGAATTGAAATGATTAGATATGATTTTTTAAACAAAAAAAGATCCTGTATCCTTCAATACAAGACCAAATAATAATTTAGACTACAAATATTTTCTTTTTCACACCCAATAGTCTAATACAGTGAAATGTCTTATGTTTTTATAGAGACAAAAAAGAGCACTGCTCCGTAATCGCTTTACAGAACAGTGCTCCTCAAAAATTTTATTTTGTTTATCCTTCGATTGCAATATAATGATCATTCTTCTGTTCGACCACTGGTTTTTCTTTTGGAACAGTCAATGACAGAATACCATGCTTGAATTCAGCTTTCACATCTTCCTGCTTGATATTTGTGCCAACATAGAAGGATCTCTGACAAGAACCTGCGTATCTTTCGCGACGGATATATTTGCCGGTTTCTTTTTCCTGTTCATCTTTATCAAGTCCTCTTGCTGCTGAAATTGTCAGATAGCCATTTTCCAGCTGTACCTTGATTTCGTCTTTCTTAAATCCCGGAAGATCAATGAACATTTCATAGGCATCTTCTTTTTCTTTCACATCTGTCT
Organism: uncultured Eubacterium sp.; assembly: GCA_964538695.1. Classification (GTDB taxonomy): domain Bacteria; phylum Bacillota; class Clostridia; order Oscillospirales; family Acutalibacteraceae; genus UMGS1532. Next base: position 590 of record CAZIEH010000190.1, read on the forward strand.
TCATCAGATTGTTTGCGTGATGACCATACAATTTCTTATTCATCTGCTGTTCCATTTTCTCAAAATCTGGAAAATCGAAAAAGTCCTCAAATAAGTTTTCTCCAAAAATACTAGGTCTTAACATAAAACATCGCTCCTTTTCTCAATAAAACATTTTTATTTGTTTCTTTGTAACGGGGATGTTTCGGGGAACGTCTGGAAGGTTTTCATTTCCTTTCGATGTTTCCTTTCCTTCGTTCGATTATGTTATAGCACTACTTGTTAGCACTGTCAAGAGGTGAGTGCTAATTTTTTTATTATTTTTCAATTTCCCTGAAATTGCTCTGCTTTTCTTACGTCAAAATAGGATATAAACATATTTAATTCTTGCTCCGATAGTCTGGTATTCTCCAGTAGTTCCTCCACACTCTGTTTCTCCACACAATATTTCTGATACACGTATGCTGCCACATCGTAAGATTCCAGTATCAGTCGTGCGATCAGATTCCTCATGCATTCAACATACTGTGAAAATATTCCGTCATCATCCACATCGGTATATTTTTCTAAGACATCCTGCATCGTAACCTCGTCCATCTCATGTGTCTCTTCATCCCCGATCATTGC
>CAZIEH010000191.1:0-1179 GCA_964538695.1 uncultured Eubacterium sp.
ACTCTTGATACTTGGTTCTCCTCGGCTCTTTGGCCGTTCTCAACCCTCGGTTGGCCCGATAATACAGAGGAGTTAAAGTATTTCTATCCGACAAGCACACTTGTTACAGGTTATGATATTATTTTCTTCTGGGTTGCAAGAATGATTTTCTCGGGTCTTGAATATACTGGTAAGGCACCGTTTAACACCGTTTTGTTCCACGGTATCGTTCGCGATGCACAGGGCAGAAAGATGTCGAAATCACTTGGCAACGGTATTGATCCGCTTGTAGAAATCGAAAAATACGGTGCAGATGCACTTCGCTTTACTTTGGCAACAGGTAACAGTCCGGGTAATGATATGCGTTATTCACCCGAGCGTGTCGAGGCAAGCCGTAATTTTGCCAACAAGCTTTGGAATGCCGCACGATTTGTTATGATGAACCTCGGCGAGGACGAGCCTGCACCCTATATTCCGTCAGAGCTTGCGACCGAGGATAAATGGATACTTTCGCGCTTTAACAATCTTGTTAATGATGTTACCGATAATCTTGAGCGTTTTGAGCTTGGTCTTGCCGTTCAAAAGCTTTACGATTTTATTTGGGATATTTATTGCGATTGGTATATCGAAATTTGCAAGGCACGCTTGAATTCCGACGATGCCGAGCAGAAAAATACCGCAAAGGCTGTGCTTGTATATATTCTTTCAAACACATTAAAGCTTTTGCACCCGTTTATGCCGTTTATTACCGAGGAAATTTGGCAGGCACTTCCGCACGAGGGCGAGTCTATTATGGTTTCAGCTTGGCCCGAATATGACGAGAAGTTTAACTTCACAGCCGAGGCTGAAAAGTTTGAAACCTTAATGGAGGTTATTCGTGCCATTCGTGTTCGCCGTTCCGAAATGAATGTTCCCCCATCTAAGAAGGCAAAGGTATATATCGCCTCTACCGTGCAGGGTGTGTTTGACGAGGGTGCAAAATATATCGAAAAGCTTGCCTCCGCATCTCAGGTTGAGGTTGCCGAGCATTTCGACATTCCCTCTGCCGTAACCGTTGTTACCGCAAAAGCTGTGGTTTATATTCCTATGAACGAGCTTGTCGACCTCGATGCCGAGCGCGCACGCTTGCAAAAAGAGCTGAAAACCGCAGAAGACGACAAGGTGTTTATTGAGAAAAAGCTCAATAATAAAGGCTTTGTC
>CAZIEH010000192.1:0-1149 GCA_964538695.1 uncultured Eubacterium sp.
TGGGGTTGTAAAAGTAAAGTGTAATTTCAAAATGCTGTGCCAAAAGCTCTAAAACATACGACGAGCAGGGCGCACAGCACGCGTGCAGCATAAGTCGCGGCTTTTTGCCGAGAGCCTCGTTTTGTCTTATCGTTTCGCAAAGCATTGCGTGGTAATTAGGCATTTTTTAAATCCTCTTCGCCATAGTATTTCTTTATAAAATCCTCCGAAACCGATATAAAATCTTTAATATATCGGTTTTTTGAGTTTTGCGGTGTGAAAGCAATGCCCAATGTGCGGTAAGCATACGGCGCAATAGGTAATGCCTTAACCTGCTTAAAATCACCTGTTTGCATAACAAGCTCTGATAAAATGCTGACACCCAAGCCGCAACCGACCATAGAAACTATTACCGAATCTTCGACTGAAGACGACTTTATGTTCGGTTTGACACCGTTTGCATCTAAAAAACGCATAATATCACGCGCAAAGCCGTATGACGGCATTAAAAATTCTTTACCTGTAAAGCTTGTAATGGGGTAAGGGTCGGGTGCATCACAATCCGACGGTACTATCGCAAGTAACGGGTCTTTACGCAGGTTGCGCCACATAATATTTTCGTCCGGATGCCTACTGCGCGAGCCGAAGCCGATGTGTATTTCGCCTGTTTGCAATGCACGGCGCATACCGGCAACTGTGTAATCGCGAAATTCCAAATTAACATTTGGGTGCAGTTTTCTGAAATTCCGCGTAATTTCGGGCAACCACATAAGCGCAATGCTTGTGTACGAGCCTATGACAAGAGTTTGCTTTGAATTGCCTATTATAGCTTCTGTTGTTTTTTCAAGCTCGCGATATTTTTCAACCACAGCTTTGACCGACGGCATAATTTTTTCACCCTCTGGCGTTAGCCGAACACCCTTGCTGTCGCGTTGCATTATTTGAAAACCAAGCTCTTTTTCAACGCTGTTCATCATATGCGTTATGCCTGATTGGGTATAGCTTAATTGCTTTGCCGCTTTCGAAAGACTGCCAAGCTGTGCCGCCACAAGAAAACATTCAAGCTTTTTTATATCCACCGCAATTCTCCTTGAGTCAAAATTATATATAAACACCAAAGCTTTGATATGGTAACAAATTTTCAAGAAAATTTGTCTACACTCATTATAG
>CAZIEH010000193.1:0-1078 GCA_964538695.1 uncultured Eubacterium sp.
GTTTTGCTTGATGTTACCCCCCTTTCACTTGGTATTGAAACCATGGGCGGCGTGTTCACCAAGATTATTGAAAGAAACACAACAATCCCCACAAAGAAGAGCCAGATTTTCTCTACCGCGGCAGACAATCAGCCTTCGGTTGACGTTCACGTTCTCCAGGGTGAAAGAGAAATGGCACAGTACAATAAAACCTTGGGCAACTTCCAGCTTACCGGCATTGCACCCGCTCCGCGCGGAATACCCCAGATTGAGGTTACATTTGATATAGATGCAAACGGCATTGTTCACGTTTCCGCGAAAGACCTTGGCACAGGAAATGAGCAGAACATTACCATTACAGCATCCACCAACCTTTCCGAGGATGAAATTAACAAGGCTGTTGCCGAGGCGGAGCAGTATGCCGCTGAGGATAAAAAGCGCAAGGAAGAGGTTGACACAAGAAACTCGGCAGACCAGATGGTTTACCAGGCGGAAAAGCTTGTTACCGATATGGGCGATAAGATGACCGAGGACGAAAAGAACGAAATGAAGAGCGAAACAGAAAAGCTTAAGGAAGCCTTAAAGGGTACCGATGTGGAGGCTATTAAGTCGGCAAGTGAGGCTCTTATGCAGAAGATGAGTGCAATCGGTCAAAGAGTATATGCCGAGGCGGCACAAAACGGCCAGGCGGCTCCCGGTGCTGAGGGTGCCGGCGAAGACCAAAACCAAAATCCCGGCGCACAGGATGCGGATTTTAAGGACGTACAGTAATTGACAGCGGAACACTTTGGGGCTTTGTGCCTCGAAGTGTTCCTCGCGCTACATAGAGAGAGGTTAATTTATGGCAGAAAAAAGAGATTATTATGAGGTTTTGGGCGTAAGCAAAACCGCAACAGATGAAGAAATTAAAAAAGCGTACCGAAGCCTTGCCAAAAAATATCACCCCGATTTGAATAAGGATGACCCGGAGGGCGCGGCTGTTAAGTTTAAGGAGGTCAGTGAGGCCTACGAGGTTTTGAAGGACCCGGACAAAAAGGCAAAGTATGACCGCTTCGGCCATGCCGCGTTTGACCAGAATACAGGCGGCGGTGCTTACGGT
>CAZIEH010000194.1:0-1077 GCA_964538695.1 uncultured Eubacterium sp.
GGCAACGGATAACATAGGAACGTTTGACAGAGGTAATTCGGATATAAGGTATAAAATATCGGAAAGCGAAGCAGAGAAGATTTTTACGGCAACGAAAGAGGAAAACGAAAATTTTGCAAAACAGGTTGAAGCGTGGATGCAAGGCGAAATGAAATCCGATGAGCAGTTCCGACTGGGACAAACGCCCGAGGTGCTGAAAGCGTTGGGCGCAAAGGATTTGCCCGTTGTAATGAGCCAGGACGTAATGGCAAAGATAACAGGTGTAAAGCATAATATAAGCGTTGAAGATGTGAAGAAGCTTCCCAGTGCAATAGCCGATCCGATTATGGTATTTTCTTCCGCAACAGTGCCGAATGCTTACGTAATTTTAACAGAATTGACGGACAATAACGGAAACGATATTGTTACTGCGATGCACCTTAATAAGAAATTGGACCGTTTGTCTGTAAATCGAGTTTCAAGTGTTTACGGAAAAGAAAATATCGGTAATTTTGTTGAAAAACAGATAAATTTAGGAAATTTAAAATATATTGACAAAAATAAAAGTCAGCAATGGTCTACGAGCAGAGGGCTCCAATTGCCCAAGCTGGTTCAGTCCATTACTGACAATAACAGTATACTACAAAAAGAGGATATTGTCAATAGTTATTTTGAAAAAAATAATAAAAACTATTCAAAAGGAAGTGAAAATGAAAATGGAGAACGAGAAAATTTATTATTTGGAAACAGCGGACGGGCAGATTATGAGAGTACCGGAGAGCAAGCTGAAAAATTTCAAGAATATCAACGAGAGATTAAAGGAAAAGATGTTGCAGAAAGAAAAAGCTACGCAAAAGAGTTTTTGGAACAAGGCAACACAGAAGAAAAAATAATCGGCAATCATAAATTCAATATTGTAAAACCTCAACATTACAATGAAGATATGCGTTCAGTGGTGGAAGAAGGCAGAAGAAGAGGAAAAAGAGTAATCTTTTTCGTTGAAAACGGACAGAGAGATTTTGGAAAAGAAATTAAAATTGACAGAATGATTGAGGGAAAAACAAACATTTATCTACGTTATGACGGAGAATATTCACC
>CAZIEH010000195.1:0-1067 GCA_964538695.1 uncultured Eubacterium sp.
GAAGTATGCCAAGTACAGCGAGAATGGGATATAAGAGTCTATAAACACGAATATCTGTTGTGTTTGTTTTAAAGATATTTTGCGCGATAATTGGAGTGATAAGATTAACAACTGTTGGAGCAAAGGAGTAAACAACTGATTTTACAGATGAAACGTCGGCACGCTCTTGAGTGTTAGGTGAAAGAACGTGGATAAGATTTTCATAAGCGTCATAGAAGAAATTGTAGAAGAAATAGAGCAACATGTTAAAAATCATAACCAATGTACATTTAACAACATATGAAATACTCTCTCCAAAGACTATGCCGTCACCGAAAAGCTTTCCGAAGCTGTCATATGGGAACCAAACCATGAGTATGCAAATAATCGCCGTGGGTATTGCCATAGTGACAATGTATGGGCGGTATTTACCTGCTTTATTTCTTGTGTTATCGATAATGTTAGCTCTGATACCTGTAAGGGGAATGTTAGCTAAAATAGCGATAACATACATTATGTACATATCCGTTGGGTCTATACCCAAGGTGCTTGAAAGAAGTGTATTAGTGGTTGCAAGCATACAGGCTGTGCCTAAGGTGATAATCATATATGCACCTATGCCACCGCCGGAGTAAGCAGCAATCTCCTTAAATGTCATGTACCTTCCCGGCATTGGAATGTTCCAATACTGTGAAAAATCGGAAAGGATGTTTTTAATTTTTTGTGTCAAAATTTTTCCTCCTCGGCTTTAATTTTTCGATTGGTATATATAAATAAAACACCAATTATACCAATTACACATTATATCATAAAACAAAAGTCAATACCATAATTTGAAAGTAATATAAAAAAATTTGGATAGTTTAAACATATAAATGCTTTCTGTTTTGGTTATTGTGCTAAATAAAGAAAGGCGACAGATGCTTCTGCAATCTGCCGCCGAAAAGACGATATTAAGCTATAGTCAGCCTGAGCTGATTTTACATTTTTGTTCCTTTTGCTCCCTTTGTACCACCGCCGAGCTTTACTCCCTGCAAAACATTTGAGTCAAAGGTATAAGTGATGTTTTCGCTTTCACGCTCACGCTT
>CAZIEH010000196.1:0-1047 GCA_964538695.1 uncultured Eubacterium sp.
AAATAAAGGATTTTTCCCGATTTTACGCGTTTTTTCAGACTTCTTAATTTTTAAAAAAGAATTAAAAAAAGAACGCTGCCTTACAGACAGCGTCCTTATAAGCTTCGCGGGGAATCGCTTATCGAAGCTTTTATGTTCAGTATCCTTCGCCGTTTTACTTGGCGCTTCGGCTTACGCTACCCTATTTTCCCGGCGCAGCGCAGTACTGCAGATCAAATGAGTCAGAGGACTGAAATACATCATACAGGTAAGGACACAGTAAATCGGTGTCATGATCGACCACTGTGCGATTCGTCCCGGTATAATCGCATAAAAATTGTAACCAAGTACAATCACCAGACCTGCTGTCGTAAATACGAGTGTGCTGAATACGGCTGCTGCAAAAACACCAATACAGATCACGACAGTCTTTTTCAGCTTTCCGCCTGTAACCAGCGGACGGATCAGCCCCGGAATCACACCCCATGCCATCGCCGCGATCGTGATCAGCGGATTGATCGCGTATCCTTTGATCAGGCAGCCCAGAAGATCGGCAAGCAAACCAACTACACCGCCTGCGACCGGTCCCATCCAGAGTCCGGCAAGAATCGTACAGATACTTGCCACACCGATACGGTACGAACCAAGATCGATCACGATCAGTCTGGACAGCACGATATGCATCGCTACCAACAGACCGAGAAAAACAATTGTACGGGTATCCCAAGTCATTTTACTATTTTTTTGCATAACAAAACACCTCCACAATGTGAGATAAATGAATAGGTTGATAAATAATATTCCCTCCACATTATGAGATGTTCTCATATTGTAGCAACGGGTGCGGAAAATGTATCGCAAATCCATCTCTCTTCTGACTCTGGATTTTTCGTTTCAGGGCGACTCCCCAGCCGCTGACTACTTAACGCACAAATTCCTACTTCGCTATTATTTATTTAGTCGTATTATAGCACAGTATGCATATTTTGCAAGAATTATTTTCCATTCCCGTTTTCTATTCCAATTTCCCTCTTTCCGTATATTTTTTTAAAAAAGGTGCATACTTGT
>CAZIEH010000197.1:0-1027 GCA_964538695.1 uncultured Eubacterium sp.
CGCGACCCTCGCCTTGGCAAGGCGATACTCCACCACTGAGCCACTCGTGCATATTAACTTTTAGCTTTCTGTTTCAAAGCTTTTTCTGTTCCCTCGGAACAATATGTACTATACTACACTTTTCTTTTCCTGTCAACAGTTTTTTTGAAATTTTTTATTTTTTTTGTTTTTTCAAATTTTTAAATTTTTCGCTTTTTTGATTTTCAAATTCTTGCAAATGATATCCTCACCCAACTGAAGTCAGGTGCTTCACCGCAGCTGCGGCACTTGTGTACCGCTCGCTGTTCTATGCATACTTCCACAAATTCCGCTTAGGAACATCCGTCTTTTTCTCAGAAGCTGCTGCATAGGTACGCAAAAGCTGCATCGCTGCTCCCTGACTTTCTTTCCGTCGGCACACACTGACCAGATATTCCTGCGATCCAAATGGATGCTCTGTCATACTGCGTCCACCGGCAAAAACACCAGATGCAAGATTCTTTTCTCTCTGCGCCTTTGTTTCACAGTCTGTTTCCGATGATTCACTCAATAACGCACAAACATCGACCAACGCAAGATCGATCCAAAGTTCTTCTGCTGCTGCCATCACCCCTGCAACCGCACAGCCAGCATCAAACATTGCCGCATTCCCATTCTTTCTGCTCACGGATTTTTTCATAAAATGGATCCATTTCTCCTGACGAACGATCCGCACAGCACCTGCGGCAGCCGCAAAATGCTCTTTGGAATAATTAAGAACCTCTTCTGCCCAATGCTCGCGCTGTTCTTTTAAAATACATGGGATATCAGAATCTGCTGCCGCGCTGCGGTGCAGATTATTTTTCTTTGCTTCCAGTCCGAAGGCAAGTGCAGCCAGACAACGCATTCCAGCATATTCTCTTTTCTGCAGTCTCAGCGGGCTTTCTTTTAATACCTTTGCCTGAATTCCCTGAAAGCGCAAAAAATACGAGGCCATGCTTGCTGCATATCCTGCATTCAAATAACCCTCTTCCGTTCCTTCCGCAAATAAAAGAAGATAGTATGGTAC
>CAZIEH010000198.1:0-1010 GCA_964538695.1 uncultured Eubacterium sp.
ATTCTACATCACTAACTGATATTATTTCATTTCCGGTATGCATATAGCGAAGAGGTACAGACAAAAGAGCTGTCTTAACTCCGCAACCGGCAATATTTATCGAATCCGCATTAGTACCTGTTCTGCCACCCATAACATCATGCTGATAGGGAATGTCTTTCTCTTTGCAAATTGAAACAAGCTCATGTGTTAAGTCTCTGTCAAGGGTCGGGCTTATGCCGATTGATGCACCACCGCCGAGATTTATTGTTTGAGTTTTATCTGTATAAGAGTCATCACCAAAACCAACATCAACGGCAACAGCATAGTCGGGCATAAGAGCAAATGCGCCTGTTTTAGCTCCGCTGCCACTTGTTTCCTCCTGAGTGGAAAACAGCACGCTGACACGAATGTTATTAAGCTGACCCTTTGTCATTTCGAGTGCACGAACAATAGCTGCCATACAGCATCTATCATCAAATGCAGGTGACGCAATTTTATCACCGAGAAGTTCATGCTGTGTAGAGCGAATTGTTATTCTGTCACCAATTTCCACTAAAGATTTGGCAACGGCTTTATCGTATCCAATATCAACTGCCATAGTTTTTATATCAAGATTTTCTTTCGATGAGTCGCCTTTTTGAAGATGAGGCGGTACAGAGCAAATAACGCCGAAAAGCTCTTCTTTGCCGTGAACAATAACCTCTGCGCCTGTAAGAACACGCAAATCAGTGCCTCCAACCTTATCAATAAGCAAAAAGCCTTTCTCGTCAATATTTCTTACAACCATACCGATTTGGTCAATATGTGCGTCAAGAAGAATGTGAGTTCCCTTATCGCCCTTTGTTCCTCGTACACTGCCGAGGCGGTCAATTTTTGCGTCCATATATTCGCTGAGAAGTTCACGGGCAAATTCTGCCACTTCTCTTTCGTCACCTGATGAGCCGTTCTTTTCGGCAAGTGAAAAACAAAGCTGTTTTAAGTTCATAATTAATTCCTTCTTTAAAACATTATAATCGTTGTTATTATAC
>CAZIEH010000199.1:0-1010 GCA_964538695.1 uncultured Eubacterium sp.
CTTTAAAAGCTCCTCAATTTGCTTTTTATATTCTTCGCTTAACTCTGCCTCTTCAAGCACATCGGTAATGACCCAACCGAGATATGCACCCCAGTCGTTTCCGCCAACACCAAGAGTAATAAGATCAGCATCTTTTATAGCCTTTTTAAACGCAGCTCTATATTCTTCACTGCCTGCATAGCCAACAACATCAAGCTGGCTTGGATGGAAAAGGTACTCATCAGCACCTTTAAAGTCGTCCTCAAGCATATAACGAATTTCAATTGTTCTAAACCCCGGAGCCGCAAAGGCTGTCATGCTCTTGTCTTCAATAATTGAATTAGCGAGAACATCACCGTAAGAGCCGGGAACTCTGTAATATACTGTTTGCTGGTTGGCCTTGTTGAACGCAGTATCCTTATCGCTCATTTGATCACGGTATCCGCTTGCAACGCTGTCGCCTAAAAGAACATAATTTTTAAACTGTCCATAGTGTGCTTTTGCTGCCTCGCTATCAACCTCAGCCGCAAGACAAATAAAGCAACTTGAGAGCATCACAAGTGTGAGAATCACAGCCACAGACTTTTTTAATAAATTCCTCATTTAATTAACCTCCGTTAATAATTTTTAATATTTGTGATATTATCATACACTACTTTGGCAAATTCGTCAACACTTTGTCGTAAAAAGGAAATTATTCGCCTTTATTTTTGTTTTTCAGCTTTTCCTGCAAGGAGAAAATTCGGCTTCTGCGTTCTTGTTCTTCTTGCTTATCCTGATAATACTTTTCTCCATCAAAAAGAAGCACACTTCCCTCGTTTATCTCTAAAGAAATGTCCTGTATCGGAACATCGATATGGCTCTTATCTGACTTTTCGAGTACCACTATAGAACCAACTATTCTGTCAACTATCAATTTTTCCATTTCGCACCTCACTGTTTGACAAGGCTGTAGACAATTTCAGTGACCTTAAAGATAATATCCCCCTGTTCATCTGTACTCAAACATTTCATCTTATTATCCCTGATAT